>USKL01000261.1 GCA_900555225.1 uncultured Collinsella sp. | reverse complement strand
CCTCGGCCGGACTGCTCGATCGCCTGCTGCTGACGCCCGAGCGCGTCGAGGGCATGGCCGCCGGCCTGGAAAAGCTCGCCGAGCTGCCCGATCCCGTGGGCCGCGTGCTCGACCACCGTATACTCGCAAGCGGCGTGGACCTGACCCGCGTGAGTGTGCCACTGGGTCTGGTCGCCATAGTGTATGAGGCGCGCCCCAACGTGACGGCCGATGCCGCGGGCATCTGCATCCGCACCGGCAACGCCTGCATTCTGCGCGGCGGCTCGCTGGCCTATCACTCGTGTGCCATGATTGCCGAGCTGCTGGCCGATGCGCTCGAGGCCAAGGGCTTCCCGCGCGAGGCCGTGTCGATGATCGAGTCCACCGACCGCGAGGCCACTGGCGAGCTCATGAAGCTCCGCGGCATTGTCGACGTACTCATTCCGCGCGGCGGTGCAGGCCTGATCCAGCGCTGCGTGCGCGAGTCGCTTGTGCCGGTGATCGAGACGGGCACGGGCAACTGCCACATCTACGTGCATGAATCCGCCGACTTTGATAAGGCGCTCAACATTATCGTTAATGCCAAGACCCAGCGCGTAGGCGTGTGCAATGCCGCCGAGTCGCTGCTGGTCGACCGTGCTGTGGCCGATGCGTTTTTGCCTGCGGTCGTTGCCGTGCTGCACGACCACGGCGTGCTCATTCACGGCGACGAGGCCACGTGCGCCGCGTGCGCCGACGCCGGCTTTGTAGAGGGCGATGACTACGTCGCCGCGACTGAGGAGGACTGGGGTCGCGAGTACCTGGCGCTCGAGATGAGCGTGAAGGTCGTGGCAAACGAGGACGAGGCCATCGCGCACATCAACCGCTACGGTACCATGCATTCCGAGGCCATCATTTCCGAGGACGTGGACGCCTGCGAGCGCTTCTTGGATGCGGTCGATGCCTCGGCCGTATATGCCAACGCCAGCACGCGCTTTACCGACGGCGGCGAGTTTGGCCTGGGCGCCGAGATCGGCATCTCGACCCAAAAGCTCCACGCCCGCGGCCCCTTTGCCGCCGAGGCCCTCACCACCTACAAATACAAGCTTCGAGGCACCGGCCAGGTCCGCCCCTAGCGTCCGCGCAAACAAAAACCACCACAAAGGTGCCTTTCCCCTTTGTGGTGGTTTTAAGTGGCGCGGGCGGTTAGGCCTGGAAGGTATCGTGGTCGGGGGCGAAGGACTGCATGGCTGCGATGGTGCGGTCGAAGAGCTCAGGAAGCTCCCAGCCCAGCATCTCGGCGCCCTGCGAAATCACGTCGCGCGAGCAGCCGGCGGCAAAGCGCTTGTCCTTGAACTTCTTCTTGAGCGACTTGGTCGTAAAGTCCATAACGCTCTTGCTCGGGCGCATGATGACTGCAGCGCCGATCAGGCCGGTGAGCTCATCGCAGGCAAACAGGATCTTTTCCATCTGCAGCTCGGGCTTGGGCAGCGAGGTATTGAAGTCCGACGTGTGCGTCTGGATGGCGCGAATGAGCTCGGGAGACGCACCTTCATCCTTAAGAATCTTGGCAGCATAGATGGTGTGGTTCATGGGGTCGTCCTCATGCTCCTCCCAATCCAGGTCGTGCAGCAGACCGACGATGCCCCAAAACTCCTCGTTCTCGGGGTCGAACTCGCGCGCAAAGTAGCGCATAGTGCCCTCGACCGTCTCGCCATGGGTGATATGGAACGGGTCCTTGTTGTGCTCATTGAGCAGTTCGAACGCGCGGTCGCGGGTGATTCCGGCGGTAAGCGGCTCTGCCATAAGAGACTCCTTGTGCTCGTGGGTATCGATAAGAATGAATACTACTAGAACAAGAAAACCACCACAAAGGTGCCTGTTCCCTTTGTGGTGGTTTTTGGCGCGGATGGGTTAGTTGAGGGCGGCTTGGGCTAGGCGGGCTTCGGCGGCCTCCTCGGTGACACCAAGGGCCACGGCGAACTCCTCGATGGAGCGGCGTTTGGCCTCCTTGAGTACGCGCATGTAGTAGGAGCTGGGTTTTTTATCAGCTTCCTCGGCCTGGCGAATGCGGTGCATCATGGTCTTTGCCACGCGGACCGTCTCGGGCGCACCCAGCTTGAGCTGCTGCTTAAAGTGCGTCTCCTCAAGCGAGCTGTTGCGCTCGGTAAAGGTGTCGCACTCCAGCTCGTCATAGTGGCTCAGCAGGTGCTCGGCATCTTGCTGCGAGATGGCGGCGTGCAAACGGTCGGCCTGCGCCACGGGGTACATGAGGATCGTCTGCGCATGTCCCTGCTTGGTCTCGAGCAGTAGCATGGGCTGCGGTGTGTCGTCCCTAAAACCGACGACGGTGCAGACTCCCTGACCCGGATGAATGACGTGTTGACCGATTGAGAACATGCTACCTCCAACTTATACGAATTTACGTATGTCTAGAATAACACGCTGACGTGCGCAAACCCTTACTTTATGCAGGAAAAGCACACAACTCTGATAGGTAAGAGTATTCGATAACAGACGCAGCTCATTCACACCTTTATGCATTTTCAACGCCTGCATAATCTGCAGGCAGACCGGCATCTTTGAGTGACTCCATACAAGCTGTAGTCATTTTTGTGCATATGCAATATCGATTGGCTTTACCCTGCGACAGTGCCCGTCGCTTGTGATAGAGTGCTACAAACTCTGGCTTTTGCCCTACGAGTGACCAAGAGCTCGGGGGCTTTAACACAAGGAGGATCTATGCCCGAGAAGATTGAAGAGCTGGTACGCGCTGCGCTTGCTGCGGCCCAGGAGGCCGGCGACCTTTCCGCATTTGAACTTGACGATTGCGCTATCGAGCGACC
>USKL01000260.1 GCA_900555225.1 uncultured Collinsella sp. | reverse complement strand
TTTATCGCGCTCGACACCAATAACTTTATTTATAAGATCGCCGACCTGGTCTCGGGCACGTCCTTTGGCATTCTGCAGATCCTAATCGGTTACTCCGCGGCTAAGGCCTTTGGCGCCAACCCGTACCTGGGTGCCGTCGTCGGCGGTGCGTTCATCAACTCCTCGCTGCAGAGCGCCTACACGGTTGCTTCCGAGGGCGTTCAGACCATGGTTACCGTCATCCCCGGTGTGTATAGCTTTGAGTGGGTCGGCTATCAGGGCCATGTGATCCCCATCGTTATCGCCTGCGCCATTCTGGCCTTCCTCGAGAAGCGCCTGCACAAGATCGTTCCCGAGATGTTCGACCTCTTTGTGACTCCGCTCGTCTCGGTGTTCGTGACCGTGCTCGTGACGCTCGTTGCCGTCGGCCCCATCTTTGTCTGGGCCGAGAACGCCATCCTCGGTCTGATCCAGACCCTGCTGACCCTGCCCTTCGGCATCGGTTCCTTTATCGTCGGCCTGTTCTATGCCCCCACGGTCGTTACCGGTATCCACCAGATGTACACCGCCATCGACCTGGGCCAGCTCGCCCAGTACGGCGTGACTTACTGGCTGCCCATCGCTAGCGCTGCCAATATCGCCCAGGGTGGCGCCGCGCTCGCCGTTGCCTTTAAGACCCGCGATGCCAAGATCAAGGGCCTGGCGCTTCCTTCGGCTCTGTCCGCCTTCATGGGCATTACCGAGCCTGCCATCTTTGGTGTGAACCTGCGCTTCTTTAAGCCCTTCATCGCCGGCTGCATCGGCGGTGGTTGCGGTGCCCTGGTCTGCGCGCTCACTTCGCTGGCCGCCTCCGGCACGGGCGTTACCGGTATCTTCGGTATCCTGCTGTGCCTGGCCCAGCCCGTACAGTACGCGATCATGTTTGCGGTCGCCGCGCTGGTTTCCTTTGCCGTCTCGTTTGTCCTGTACAAGGACGAGCCCAAGGCTTCCGCGCAGCCCTAAGAGCTTTTGATTGAGGGGATGCCCGCGGGTTGTATGCTCGCGGGCGTTTCCCGTATCTGGTGCCGATCTCTTGTGCCTTGTAACTTTCGATCCGTTAGGACTTTGATATGTCTAATGCACTTGGTCGCGACCTTGCAAAGCTGGTCGCCGCTGTTGACGCCGCCGCCTCTGAGTGCGGTCATGGCGCGTATGGCCAACGCTTCCATATTATGCCGCCGGCGGGTTGGCTCAACGACCCCAACGGTCTTTGCCAGGCGGGCGGCGTGTTCCATGCCTATTTTCAGTATGCGCCGTTTGATGTCGAGGGCGGCGTTAAGGCCTGGGGTCATGCGACAAGCCGCGACCTTATGAACTGGGAATATGTTGGCGCGCCGCTGCTTCCCGACGAGCCGTTTGACTGCCATGGCGTGTACTCGGGCTCCGCGCTTGCCGAGGATGGCCGCATTCGCGTGTTGTACACGGGCAACGTTAAGCTTTCCGATGCGGACGGCACGTACGACTACGTCAATACTGGCCGCCGCGCCGATGCTGTTTATGTCGAGAGCGTTGATGGCCTTGCCGGTCGGGAGTTCAGCCAAAAGCGCGTGGTGCTGGCGTCCGAGGATTATCCCGAGGATTTGACCTGCCACGTGCGTGACCCCAAGGTGTGGCGCGATGATGATGGACGTTACCACATGGTGCTGGGCGCGCGTCGTCGCGTGGACGGGCCGCATGTCGATAGTCGATTTTGCGCCATGCACGGCGAGGGTGCCGGGCGCGATGTGGGCGAGATCCTGGTGTACGGTTCGGCGGACATGATGAGCTGGGAGCTCGAGAGCCGTGTGTCTACGCCCGAGCGCTTTGGCTTTATGTGGGAGTGCCCGGGATACCTTGAGCTTGAGTCGGATGGCGGTGTACCGGCGAAGTGGCTGTCCTTCTCGCCCCAGGGGCTCGAAGGTGGTCGTTGGGACCGCGGTAATGTGTATGCTGCTGGCTATATGCCTGTAACGGGTGACATCACCGGTGATAATGACACTTATGAGCTGGGCGAGTTCCGCCTGTGGGACGCCGGTTTTGACTTCTATGCTCCGCAGGAGTTTACGTCCGAGGATGGTCGCCACATTCTGATCGGCTGGATGGGCATGCCCGATGAGCCGACCTATGGCAACGCACCCACCGTGGCCTACGGCTGGCAGCACTGCATGACGGTGCCGCGTGAGCTTACAGCCGGTGCTGGCGGCTTGGTGCTGCAGCAGCCGGCGCGCGAGATCGAGCGCCATTATGCCTCGGTGCGTGTGGGGGCGGGCTCGTTGGAGGTTGACGGCGATACCTGCTTTGACGTTGATGTTGACGGTGTCGACGGTGCGTTTACCGCAACCGTCGATGGCGAGCTGAAGCTGGCGTTTGTGCCCGCCGAGGGCGAACTGCCCTCGCGCTTTGAGATGCGATTTACCGATGAGGGTCGCGCTTCTGCCGGCTGCGGTCGTACCGTGCGCTGGGAGCCCGTCGACGAGGTGCGCAACGTGCGCATTGTTGGCGATGTCTCGTCGGTCGAGGTGTTTGTGAACGATGGCTCGCTCGTGTTTTCGACGCGCATCTATCCCGAGGCCTATGGCGTGACCGTTGACGCTCCGGGCGCGAATGTGACCTATCACACGCTCAACATCTAGGCGATTCGTCGCATATCGGCGCTATACTGCAGCCGTTGCCCACGATGCGGGGAACACCCGCATCGTGGGTTTTTGCTTATGAAGGGGCGATGCCTTGTGGATGTACAGCAGCTAGAAGAGGCCTGGGCTGTAAGGACCGGCGCGCGTGAGGCGCGTCTTGTTGCGGCCCCGCATGTGCCGGCGGCTCTGTCGCTGCTGG
>USKL01000259.1 GCA_900555225.1 uncultured Collinsella sp. | reverse complement strand
CACATCCCGCAGCCGCAAAGCGGCGAGGACGTGCCCGTGGAAACCCCGCAGGCCCCGCGGCCGGTGGGAGCAACGCTACTTCACGACCAAGATGTCGCAGTCGGTGTTGCGCAGCAGGAACGTCGAAATTGAACCCAGGAGTGCATACTTGATCGAGGACAGGCCACGAGCGCCGCAGAGCACCAGGTCGGGCTTGACCACGTCGAGCATCTCGTCTTTGAGCGTCTCGCGAATGCGGCCGGCGCGAATCATGACCTCGACCTCGGGAATGTCGGGATTGGCCTTGGCCTCTTCGAGCTGCTTGGCGATGGAGTTCTTAAATGCCTCCTCTAGGCCGTTGACCAGATCGACTGGATATGAACCGGCGCTCTCGAGTGCCGTGGAATCGATAACGTGGCCGATAATCAGCTTGGCGCCGTTGTTCGCGGCGACCTTGATGGCGCGTGCGAGCACAAAATCCTGCTGCTCAGTACCGTCGAGTGAAACAAATACCTTGGTGTAGCCCTCGTTCATGGTTTCCTCCTTGGTCTATCGCACGGGCGTGGGGCTCGTGCATCGGGCGGGCGCGGATGCGTGGCCGCCGGACACTTTATCTTGTTGCAGTTATACCCAAGGATTTGGGTTTGACCGCTCGCAATTCTGTGAACGGGCGAGTTTTTTGGTAAGGGTAGGCGCAGGCGCGCCGTCAACGGTTGATAATGGGACATCGCCCGCACCGTCCGCAGAACAATATCGGCGGGTGTCTAACGAGGGGGTCCCTTTGGATATCATCGAGCTTCTAAAATCTGCCTTCATGGGCCTGGTCGAGGGCATCACCGAATGGCTGCCTGTTTCGTCGACCGGTCACATGATCTTGGTGGACGAGTTCGTCAAGATGAACGTGAGCGAGACGTTCTGGAATATGTTTCTGGTCGTGATTCAGCTTGGCGCCATTTTGGCCGTCTGCGTTCTGTTCTTCTACGACCTTAATCCGTTTTCTCCCAGCAAGGGCAAGGAGGGCCGTCGTGACACCTGGGTGTTGTGGGGCAAGATTGTGCTTGGCTGCATTCCCGCCGCGGCGATCGGTCTGCCGCTTAACGACTGGATGGAGGAGCATTTCTATAATGCTCCCGTCGTGGCGCTGGCGCTCATTGTGTACGGCGTGCTGTTTATCGTGATCGAGAACTGGCGCGCGAACAAGCGCGACCAGGCCGCTCTTGCCGGTTCGTTTGGTTCGCGTGCCGTGGTGACGGGCGGACGCCCCGCTGGTGCGCATTTTGCCACGTCCACTGCGACTGCCGCTGCAGACGATGACGATAGCCTAGACTTTGGCTCCATCACTACGCTCGAGGACCTGAGCTGGAAGACCGCGCTGGGTATCGGTTGCTTCCAGGTGCTTTCGCTGATTCCGGGCACATCGCGCTCCGGCTCCACCATCATCGGCGGCCTGCTGCTTGGCTGCACACGCTCGGTGGCGTCTAAGTTCACGTTCTTCCTGGCCATTCCCGTCATGTTTGGCGCGAGCGCGCTCAAGCTGGTCAAGTACTTTATTAAGGGCGGTACTTTCGGCACCAACGAGATCGCCATCCTGGGCGTGGGCTGCATCGTGGCCTTTGTGGTTTCGCTTATCGCCATCAAGTGGCTTATGGGTTTCGTGCGCCGTCACGACTTCAAGTGCTTCGGCGTCTACCGCATCATCCTGGGCATCGTGGTTCTCGCGTACTTCTTTGTCCTGGAGCCGATGCTCGGCCTCTAACTTAGTTGACGCTGCGCGACGGCCAGGGCGACAACTTGTCATTCAAAGGGGGTGGCATGACCAAAAGGTCTATGCCGCCCTCTTTTCATGCCAATTTGTTCGCCCTGGCCGCCGCTCGCTACCGTGGCCATGACATCGGCGGTTCCGTGATTGTCAATAGATTGGTGCAAAGCAACCTGACCCCATTGCGCCAAATCCGCTGGGGCGGGTCTGACGGTGGCGCACGGAGTCGTGGTGTGATTTGCGTCGGTGTCCGCGCGGCTCGGTATACTGGTACGGCTCAAACTATGGCGCTGCCCGCAGGCGCGCCGTCCGTCAGATGAGGAGTCGCCCATGACCCAGCCCCTGCCCTGGGAAAAGAACGCCGCGGTACCCGTGCCGCCCGCGCCGGAACCCGTGCCGCTCGATGCATACACCGCCCCTGCAGCGCCGGAGCCCGAGCTCGTCCCGCTCGACATCTACGACGCTCCCGCGCCGGCGCCCAAGCCCGCCAAGCCGCTCGTCGACATTGACAGCCTTAATCCCGCCCAGCGCGAGGCGGTCCTGTCCACCGAGGGTCCGTTGCTGGTGCTCGCCGGCGCCGGCTCGGGCAAGACCCGCGTCTTGACCTTCCGCATCGCACATATGCTCGGCGACCTGGGTGTTAAGCCTTGGCAGGTTCTTGCCATCACGTTTACCAACAAGGCCGCGGCCGAGATGCGCGAGCGTCTGGCGGCGCTCATTCCCAGCGGTACCCGCGGCATGTGGGTGTGCACCTTCCATGCCATGTGCGTGCGCATGCTGCGCGAGGACGCCGACCTGCTGGGCTACACCGGCCAGTTCACCATCTACGATGACGATGACTCAAAGCGCATGGTGCGCGACATTATGCAGGCGCTCGGCATCGAGCAAAAGCAGTTCCCCATCAACATGATCCGCAGCAAGATCAGCTCGGCCAAAAACGCCATGATCGGCCCCGAGGACATGCTCAAGAGCGCCGATAGCCCCAACGATAAAAAGGCCGCACAGGTCTACTTGGAGCTGGAGCGTCGCTTGCGCGCCGCCAATGCGATGGACTTCGACGACCTGCTCGTGCGCGCGCTTGAGCTGCTGCGCACCCGC
>USKL01000258.1 GCA_900555225.1 uncultured Collinsella sp. | reverse complement strand
ACGTTGCCGCCGCCGATGACGCACACGCGCTGGCCGCTCAGGTCGGGCAGCTCGTCGTCGCCGATGGCACGCAGCATCTTGACGGCCGACTCCACGCCGGGTGCCTCTTCGCCCGGAAGACCGAGCTTCTTATCGCTGTGGGCACCGATGGCCAGGTAGACGGCATCGAATTCGTCGCGAAGACGGGCGAGCTCCTCGCCGTTGACGGAGTGGTCGAGCTCAACGTCGATACCGGCGTTCAAGATCCAGTCGATCTCGGCCTGCAGGCGCTCGCGCGGCAGACGATAGCTGGGGATGCCGTAGCGCAGCATGCCGCCCAAGTGGTGGCGCTGCTCAAAAATGGTCACCTTGTGGCCCATCACGGCCAGGTAGTAGGCACAGGAAAGGCCAGCCGGGCCGCCGCCGATCACGGAGACGCGCTTACCGGTGTTGTCCACTACATGCGGCTTGTGGTCGTTGAGGTCACTGTGCTCAACGGCAAAACGCTTGAGGGCGAGGATGTTCATGGGGTCGTCGACCATGCCACGGCGGCAATGCATCTCGCAGGGATGCTCGCACACCAGGCCGCAAACGAGCGGCAGCGGGTTATTCTTGCGGATGACCTTGACGGCATCGGCATAGCGGCCGGCCTCGACGAGCGAAATGTAACCGGGAATGTCGACATGCGCCGGACAGCCCGAGACGCACGGGACGCGGGCCTCGCGGTCAAAGCCACAGGAGTGCTCGCGGATGTGGTGCTCAAAATCGTCACGGAAACCGCGGATAGCCGTAAGCGCCATGGCGCCGGCCTCGTAACCGATGGCGCAATCGCTCGAAAGATAGATGGTGCGGGCGGTGCGCTCGATCAGATTGAGCGTGGACTCGTCGGCGCGGCCCTCGAGCACATCGGCGAGCAGATCGCTCAGCGCGCTCAGGCCCACGCGGCAGGGCGTGCACTTGCCGCAGCTCTGGGTGGAGCACAGGTTGACGAGCGCTGCCGTAAACTCAACGGGACACGGGGCGAGCGAACTCACCGCCAGACGACGTCCGAGCGCATCGTGCAGGTCGTCCATGACGGCCTGAGCGTGGCTGCGTTCCATTACGTGCAGTCGAGCCATAAGATCCCCTCTCACATGGCAGCCCGGAGGCGAGGCCGGGCGAAATTGCTACACGCACAACACTGACCTAAAAAGTTATGAGGTCTCCATACGGTTCGGCAGGCGGTATAAAATGTCACCCTCAGCGGTGAAATAGAACATTACCGCAGATAAATGCCATATTTGATAAAACGCGTTACCAAATTGCAATATTCAATGTGAAAAAGAGCGCCTTACTATTTTTCCTTTTTGATCCGTTTTCCTCCGTCCCCTTCGGATCACATGATCCCTTGGGAACGGAGGAAAACGGATCGTTTTTGGTGCAAAAGGGCCAGGTTTGTTTGCACCAATCTCACTTGCGCTAGATGAAGAGCTCGCATTCCTTCCGCGCGACGCAAACCTTGCTCAGCATCTGGGAAACAGCGGATAGTTTGTTGGAATCAAGCTTGCGAGCACCTCGCGGACATACGGCGATGCAGCGCATGCAGGAGATGCACGCCTCGCCAGCTGCTCGTTTGGGGTCACTCTTGTCGATAGCGCAAACGGGGCACGCCGCGGCGCATGCACCGCAGGAGACACAATCCTCTGTTGCCTCGGGTGCCATGCGGTGACCTCCGGCTTGTTTATAAGGACGATTGCCGGGGATAGAGGGCCCGGACGCATCCTCAGCCAACAGCTTTTGCTGAATTTGCTGCGCAAACTCTGCGAGCTGCGCCGCATCCTGCGCATCCGGTCGCCCAGCAGCAAACTGACGAGCAACGGAATGCTCAGCAATAGCAGAAACCGCTGCAACAACCCTAAATACGGCGCGCTTCGCAACGTCCTCCAGCTCTACGAGCGTGTCCTCAAACGCGCGGTTTCCGTATACGCAAACCAAAACAGCCCGAGCCCCGTTGCCGCGCACCATGCCCAACCGGTCAGCCACCACAGCCGGGATTCTACCGGCATACGCCGGCACAGAGATTACGGCCACGTCGTCCTCAGTCATCGAGACAGCGCTGAAATCTAGCCCGCTATCGGCCAGATCGACGGTAACGGTATTCTTGCCCAGTGCCCCGGCCACAAGGCCAGACACCTTCCGCGTTCCACCCGTCGGACTAAACACAATTTCGAATACGCTCATCGAGGCACCCTCCCCTACGCCTGGCAACGCGTCAAGCCGCTTTCACATCCAGCCAGAGTATACGGCGCATGGGATCCCCGTTTTGGTGCACCAAGCACCCCAATGCACCCACCCTACGCTGTCTGCCTCTTCGTTTTGTATAAATTACGGTACAGATTGCATATACTTACTGGATACCGCCGCGTTCTCCTGAGGTACCCCATCCCGGCACGTGCAAAAAACGGAGTATTCTGCAACGTGACCGCGTCAGCACCGCCGCGGGTGGGCAAAACTGTAGGGCGCCGTATCATTCTAAGTCCCGACATGGCGAGAATGACGCGCCCCTGCTCCGGAAAACGGCGAAATCTGACTCGGAACGCTCGCTAGGGATATCCGAAGGCCACCGTTGGCGACGTCGAATCATATGCAGACAACTCGAACTGCAGAATACTCCAAAAAATGCACGGCGCACCCCATGGGACCCATTGCTGCATGGCAGAAAATAGGTCCTCGGCATCCCCCAGATGCATTCCCGAGAACATCACGTTTGAATTAGCGATGGACACGGCAAACAAAAGGGCCCGAGCGTTGTTTGCTCGGGCCCTTAGCTTGTCTCACGCTAGCGCGCGATGCGCATCTTACTTGCGCTTGCCGCCGCCGTCGCCGGGGCGACGGGAGCTGCCACCGC
>USKL01000257.1 GCA_900555225.1 uncultured Collinsella sp. | reverse complement strand
CGGTCGCGTGGAGAGCGAGACGGTCCAGCAAAATCCCGTGCCTATCGAGACGATCGAGTGGTAGCGCCCATGGACCAAGACCGCCAAAACAGCCTACGCCGCGACGCGCAGAACACGGAGCGCGAGCAGGATTTTACGACCTACCGCACTGCCCAAAGCTCAAACGATATGGTGCCGACGGTTTTTCGCCGTGGCATCTACCGCACAATCCGAGGCAGTCTTAAGCGCTTCTTGTCAATCGTGGTCATCACCGCGCTTGGCGTGAGCGTGATGTGCGGCCTTAAGGCGGGTTGCGAGGACCTGTGCGATTCGGTTGACGCCTACTTCGACCAGCAAAATGTCTATGACATTAACGTACAGTCGACCTATGGCCTGACCGACGATGATCTCGCCGCCATCCAAGAGGTCGATGGTGTCGAGACGGCCGAGGGCATCTACACCGAGACCGCCTACACCGCCGTGGGCACAACGCGCGAGCGCGTGGTCGTGCAGAGTCTCTCCAAGGAGAACATCGATCAGCCGGTGCTCGTGAACGGCGATTTGCCCGAGAGCGCCGATGAAGTCGCGGTGACTTCGAAGTTCCTGAAGGCATCGGGCAAGAAAATCGGCGATACGGTGAGTTTTGCCGCCAATGACGCGAGCTCGTCCAATCAAAGCGCCAAGGACCAGTTTGCCGCGGGCGATTACACCATTACTGCTGAGGTCCTCGACCCCACTGATGTAAGTTCTGACTCGACAGTCAACGCCTTTCGCGCTGCTTCGGCGGCGGACTATAAGTTCTATGTGAGCGAGGACGCCGCGACATCTTCTTCCTACTCCGCGGTCCACGTGATCGTCGAGGGAGCCAAGAGCCTCAACTCCTATTCGGATTCCTACGCGGCAAAGATCAATGAGGTCAAGGGCAATATCGAGAAGATCCGCGAGGAGCGTGAGAAGGCGCGCGCTCAGGAGCTGACAGTCGACACGCCGGCAAGCTTAGATGCGGCTGAGCGCCAGGCGAATATGCTCTTTGGGATTGAACAGGGCAACATCAACCGCATGGCAGAGGGCAGTGAGGAGCGCGTGCAAGCGCAGGCCGACCTGGACCAGCGTCGCGCCGCCGCCGACCAGCAGTTTGCCGATGCCCGCGCCGAGCTCTCTGACCTGGGCGAATGCACCTGGTACATCCAGGACCGCGGCAATATCGCAAGCTACTCGAGCGTGGAGAGCGATAGCTCGTCAATTGAAGCCATCGCCACGGTGTTCCCGTTCATCTTCTTTATCGTCGCCGTGCTCATCAGCCTTACCACCGCCACACGCATGGTCGAGGAGGAGCGCACACTCATCGGCCTGTATAAGGCGCTCGGTTATTCGCGCGGGCGCATCCTGTCCAAATACGTGGACTACGCGCTGTGGGCTTGTCTGATCGGCGGCGTGCTCGGTAACATCATCGGATTTGTGGGCCTGCCGCTGTTCCTGTTTACGGTGTTCGACGACATGTACTCGCTGCCCCAGATGCTACTTTCGTACGACATCGTGTCCTCGATCGTTTCGGTGGCGCTGTTTGCCGTGGGCGTGGTGGGCGCCACGATTATCGCCTGCCGCCACGAGATGGCCGAGACCCCGGCCTCGCTTATGCGTCCCAAGGCCCCGCGCGCTGGCTCACGCATCTTGCTCGAGCGCATCGGCTTTATCTGGCGCCGCATGGGCTTTTTGAACAAGGTCGCTGCACGCAACCTATTCCGCTATAAAAAGCGCGCCTTTATGACCATCTTTGGCATCGCCGGCTGCACGGCGCTTGTGATTTGCGGCATGGGCATTCGTGATACGTCGGTCGCGCTTTCGCCCAAGCAGTACGGGCATATCACGCGCTATGACCTGCTGGCGGTTGCCAATCCCGACGATTTTTCACAGACGTGTGCGGCGCTCGACGAGCGAAGCGCAGCCAAGGATTCCGACGTGACCGTGTCTTCGACGCTGTCGATTATGACCGACAACGTCACCTTTACATTTGGCGGCAAGAGCGAGACCGTGCAGCTGATCGTGGTGCCCGATGACCGCACGAACGACCTGGACGACTACGTGCGTCTCGAGGATGAGTCCAAAGAGCCGCTATCTTTGCGTGACGGAGATGTGTACCTGAGCAAGAGTTCACAGCTGGTGCTGGGGATTCAACCGGGCGATACGGCACACGTCCAGGATTCGTCGCTCAACGTAGCCAAGGTCAAAGTCAGCGACATTTCGCTCAACTATCTGGGCAACACGCTTTACATGACGCAGGGCACCTATGAGCGCGCGTTTGGGCGCAGCGTTCGCCTCAATGGCATCTTTGCGCTGCTCAAGGGTTCGTCGGCCGACCAGATTGCGTTTAGCAAGAAGCTTAAGAGTGACGGCTGGCTTTCGATTTCGAGCACGGCCGAGCATTGGGAGAACTTCGAGGCGAACTTCACTATCATCAATTCCGTCGTGGTGCTCGTGACCTTTATGGCGGCGTGCCTGTCGTTTGTGGTGGTGTTTACGCTGTCCAACACCAACATTTCGGAGCGCAAGCGCGAACTGGCAACCATCAAGGTGCTGGGCTTCCGCCGCGGCGAGGTGCACCACTACGTCAACAAGGAGACGTTGATCCTCACGGCGATTGGCACCGCACTGGGCGTGCCGCTGGGTGGCTTGCTTGCCGAGAGCTTTACGTACATCCTGCAGATGCCGTCGCTGTACTTTGACGTCGAAGTCGAGCCGCTGAGCTACGTGCTTGCCGTGGTGCTTTCCTTCGGCTTTACGATCATCGTCAACCTCGCCACCAACCGAACTCTCAATAAGATCGACATGGTCGGCGCCCTCAAAAGCGCCGAGTAGCCTGCCAAAAAGGGACAGGTTTATTTTGGCAGG
>USKL01000256.1 GCA_900555225.1 uncultured Collinsella sp. | reverse complement strand
ATAGATATGTCCCAGTTTGTGACGTCCGGAAGTCCCGAAAGGTGGGTCATGTTTCCCCATGTTTGCGGTGCCGACGCCTATCGTTCGTCATAGAAATCCGCGATGGCCAGGTGCGCTGACGCTTGAGTACTTATGGGCTAGACTTAGCACCATTATGTGATCGATGCGGTCGGTCGGCGGTTGCCACCCGACCGATGTATATGACTTGAAGGTGCATGCGTATGAGCCAAGAGATGATGGACAAGACCTGCCGCGGGTTTGCCGAGGCGCTTGCCGCGCGCGAGCCGGTTCCCGGCGGTGGCAGCGCGAGCGCCTTTGTGGGCGCGCTGGGCGCCTCGCTGTGCGGAATGGTTGCCCGCTACGGTGCGACCAATCCCGCGCTTGCTGATCGTGCGGATGACCTGACGCGCGCGTTTGCCCAGGCTGATGAGCTGGCCCAGGAGCTCGTCGAGTTGGTTGCCGAGGACGTTCGTGCCTACGGGCAGGTGTCCGCGGCGTACGGTATTCCGCGTGACGATCCGGCTCGAGCGACCGCGATTCAGGATGCGCTGCATGTGGCCGCTATGCCGCCGTATCGCATTATGGATGCCTGCGGGCGTGCGCTGGCGCTGCTCGAGGACATGGCCGACAAGGGTTCGCGCCAACTGCTGTCCGATGTGGCGTGCGGCGCCGTGTTCTGCCGTGCCGCTATGCAAGGCGCGAGTTTGACGCTCTTTGCGAACACCACGTCTATGAAGGATCGCGCTCGTGCTAAGGAGCTCGAGACGGCGTGTGATGAGTTGCTCGACACATGGTTGCCGCGCGCCGATGCGCTGGCGCACCGCGCCTCCGACGCTGCAAGGAAGAGAGGATAGCCATGGCTGAACTGCTGAAGGGTGCTCCCGTTGCTCGTGCTTTGACTGAGGAACTTGTTGCTCGCTGCGCAGCCCTGCGCGAGCGGGGCGTTGTTCCGACGTTGGCTATCGTGCGTGTAGGTGAACGCGAGGACGACCTATCCTACGAGCGCGGTGCGCTCAAGCGCTGCGAAAAAGTGGGGATTGAGGCTCGTCGCGTTTTGCTTTCTGCCGATGTTTCGCAGGACGAGCTGTTGACGGCCATCGAGGACATCAATACCGATTCGGCTGTTCATGGCTGTCTGATGTTCCGCCCGCTGCCCGCCGGCCTTGACGAGAACGCCGTCGCCGCAGCGCTCGATCCCGCCAAGGACGTTGACTCCATGACGCCGGCTTCGCTGCTCACCACGCTTTCGGGACGCGGCGAGGGTTTTGCCCCCTGCACAGCCGAAGCTGTGCTTGCTTTGCTGGATCATTACGGTGTTGAGCTGGATGGGGCCAAGGTCGCGGTCGTTGGTCGGTCGCTGGTGATTGGCCGTCCCGTTGCCGCCATGCTTACGGCTCTCAATGCCACAGTGACGACGTGCCATACGCATACGCGCGACCTTGCTGCCGAGTGCCGTGCGGCTGATATTGTGGTTGCGGCCGTTGGATGCGCGCGCACGATTGGTGTGGACGCGGTTCGCGAGGGCCAGACGATCATCGATGTTGGCATTAATTGGGACGAGGCCGCTGGCAAGCTGGTCGGGGACGTTGATTTTGATGCTGCAGAGCCGGTTGTTGACACCATCACGCCCGTGCCGGGCGGCGTGGGAGCTGTGACGACGGCGATCCTCGCCAAACACGTGATCGAAGCGGCCGAGCGCGCATTGAAATAGGCGTTTTGGGCTGTTTGAGGGGGTTAGTTCTATACCCCGTGGACAAAAAATGCCAAATATGAGTACTGTTGCCAAGATAGTCACATATATTTTAGGTTAATTTGGCTCTCTTACGATATTTATTATCGATAGAGAGCCTATTTTATTGGACCTATGGGGAAGTACATCATCTAATTTTTGAACAAATGTAGACTTTCGACACCCATGCGTAGCAAAATTGCTGTTACTAAATTAGTGACAGTACTCATATTTGGCATTTTTTGACCACAGGGGTTGCTAGCGCCGTGGTTTCGCCCTTTTTGCGTCGAAGCGATACACTGTTGCCGTTTGATTTCTTCGCTCAAGGAGGATGCGCATGCCGTGCACAACGATTCTGGTCGGTAAGAACGCAAGCTACGACGGGTCGACCCTGGTCGCCCGCAACGAGGACTCGTCCAACGGGGTGTTTGAGCCCAAGCACATGTGCGTAGTGCATCCCGACGAGCAGCCGCGCGTCTACACGAGCGTCCTGAGTCACCTGACCGTTGAACTGCCCGATAATCCCATGCGCTACACGAGCGTCCCCGATGTTATTCCCGGTCACGGCATTTGGGCCGAGGCGGGCTTCAACGAGCTCAATGTTGGCATGTCCGCAACCGAGACGCTCACCACCAACGAGCGCGTTCGTGGCGCCGACTCGCTCGTCGACTACGTACCCGCCAAGGGCAACAAGGGCGAGGACGGTTATGTGCCGGCGCAGCCTGGTGGCCTGGGCGAGGAGGACATGGTGACCCTGGTCCTGCCGTATGCCAAGTCCGCCCGCGACGGCGTCCGTATCTTGGGCGACCTGCTCGAGCGCTACGGCACTTACGAGAACAACGGCATCGCCTTTAGCGACGTGGACGAGATCTGGTGGCTCGAGACCATCGGCGGTCACCACTGGATCGCCAAGCGCGTGCCTGACGACGCCTATGTGACCATGCCCAACCAGCTGGGCATCGACAGCTTTGACCTGGACGACGCCGAGGGCGACCAGGCCGACCACATGTGCTCCGCCGACCTGCGCTCCTGGATGGCCGAGTGGCATCTGGACCTGACGCTGGGCGTCGAGGGCGACGGCCCGGCTGCGGTCTTTAACCCGCGCGAGGCCTTTGGCTCGCACAGCGACAGCGACCACGTC
>USKL01000255.1 GCA_900555225.1 uncultured Collinsella sp. | reverse complement strand
CTGCCCCGCCTCGTCCACCAGGTCGTACGCCAGACGGCACGGCTGCGTGCAGTCGCCGCGCATCGCCGAGCGCCCACGCCGCAGGGCCGAGAACTCGCACGCCCCCGAATAGCCGATGCAAATCGCACCGTGGCAGAATACCTCGATGGGCACGCCCGTGGCACATAGCGCCGCAATCTCGTCGACCGCCAGCTCGCGTGCCGTCGTCACGCGCTCAACTCCCAACTCCTTGGCAGCCAACTGCACGGCACCCTCGCTATGAGCGCCCGCCTGCGTGGACAGGTGAATCTCGACCCCGGGAATCGCCGCGCGCAGCGCGCAGGCCAGCCCGGCATCGGCGACAATCAGAGCATCGGCGCCCAGCTCCAGTGCATGAGCTCCCAACGCCACCGCGTCGGATAACTCATCGTCAAACACGAACACGTTGAGCGTCACGTACACACGCACGCCATGGGCATGCGCCACGGCGCAGCCGCGCGCAAACTCGTCATCCGTAAAGCCATGCGCGCTCACACGGGCGTTAAAGCCGCCCAACCCCGCATAGATGGCATCGGCACCCGCGGCGATGGCCGCAAGCATCTGGTCGAGCCCGCCCGCCGGCGCCAGCAGCTCGGGCAGCGCCGCACCGGCAGCATCCAATCCAGTCTCGTATTGTCCGCTCGGCCCCATCGCCCGAATCGCCATCGGCAAACTCCTTACCAAGGTATGCATTCACTCTGAAAAATGCCGTCTTCCAGCATACACGAGGCCTCGCGCGCCCCGTTTGGTTTATCGTGTAATAACTTATGTCCATCCTGCCTCGACGGCACATCCGCCGCCCGGCACGACATACCTGGAGGTCAATATATGGGTCCTCGCCAACGACAGGGACGCAGCCGTTCAAAGACGCATGCTCTGCCCATAATCCTGCTCTCATTTTTGGGCTTTTTGCTTATCGCGGGCGTCGCGTTTGGCATCGGTATGGTCGGCAACGTCAACCGCTGGCTGTCCGATCTGCCCGACTACACCGACGCCAACGCGTATCTGGTGAGCGAGCCCACCGAGATCGTCGACTGCAACGGCAACAAGATCGCGAGCTTCTACACGCAAAACCGCAAGTCCATCACCAAGGACGAGGTCTCCCCCTACGTGCTGCAGGGCACCGTTGACGTCGAGGACGAGCGCTTCTACGAGCACGGCGGTATCGACCTGTGGGGTATCGCGCGTGCTGCGGTGGCAACCCTCGGCGGCGGACACGAAGGCGCCTCGACTATCACCCAGCAGCTGGTGCGCAACACCATCCTGCAGGAGGAGCAGTTCGATTCGACCATCGAGCGTAAGGTGCGCGAGGCCTACATCGCCGTCAAGATGGAGGACATGTACTCCAAAGACGAGATCCTCATGATGTACCTCAACACCATCTACTACGGCCACGGCGCCTACGGCATCGAGGCCGCAGCCGAAACCTATCTGTCCAAGAGCGCCGCCGACCTCACCCTGAGCGAGGCCGCGCTGCTCATCGGCCTTCCCAACTCGCCCTCGCAGTACGACCCCACGGTCAACCCCGACCTGGCGCTGTCCCGTCGCAACAAGGTCCTTGACAACATGTTGCGCCTGGGCCACATCACGCAGGAGGAGCACGATGCCGCACAGGCCGAGCCCATCGCCCTCAACGTGACCGAGATTTCGGGCAGCGGCGTCGACGTATACTCGCAGCCCTACTTTGTCGCCTATGTTAAGCAGCTGCTGGAGCAGGAGTTCTCGACCGACGTGCTCTTTAAGGGCGGCCTGACCGTCAAGACCACCATCGACCCCACGATGCAGCAGGTGGCAGAGAATGCCGTCCGCGAGCAGCTCGACACACTCTCACTCGACGGCCTGGACATGGGCATGGTCGTCGTCGACCCCAAGACCGGCTACATCAAGTGCATGGTGGGCGGCTACGACTACAACGCCGACGAGAACCACGTAAACCATGCCACGGCCAAGCGTCCCGTCGGCTCCACCTTCAAGGCCTTTACACTGGCAACTGCCATCCAAAACGGCATGAACCCCAACGTCATCCTCAACTGCAACTCGCCGCTCAAGGCCAAGGGCACCACGACCGAGGTCCAAAACTACGCCAACCATAGCTATGGCAACATCACGCTTAAGCAGGCGACGGCATACTCCTCCAACACCGGCTACATCCAGGTGGCGGAAGCCGTCGGCAACAGCAAGATCATCTCGCTCGTCAAAAAGCTCGGCATCGACCCCGCTAAGGACAACATCGAGGACGTTCCCGTCATGACGCTCGGCACCGGCTCGATCTCGCCGCTCGAGATGGCCGCCGCCTACGCGACGTTTGCCAACGGCGGCTACTATCGCCAGCCGATCGCCATCACCGAGATTGACTCTCGTACCGGTTCGGTGCTGTACCAGCACACCGACAATCCCTCACAGGTGCTTACCGAGGGCGAGACCGCCGCGGTCACCGATGTTCTGTCCGGCGTCATGCAGGGCAGCGGTACAGGTGCTGCCGGTGCCCTGAGCGTCAACCAGCCCTATGCCGGCAAAACGGGCACCACCGACAACACCACCAACCTGTGGTTCTGCGGCTATACCCCGCAGCTGGCGTGCGCCCTGTGGACCGGCTATTCCGCAGGTGAGATCCCCATCCAAAAATACGGCACGGACCTGCTGGGCGACAGCACCAACCTGCCTGTCTTTAAGCGGTTTATGAACACCGTTCTGACCGGTACCGAGCGCGAGGAGTTTGCGACCGGAACGGCGCCCACCTACAAGAACAACAGCGTCTGGAAGTTCTACGGCACCAACAACACCAAGAAGACGGAGAACGACGACAAGGACGAGAACGAGGACGAAGAGGAAACCACCACAACGACTACCACGACG
>USKL01000254.1 GCA_900555225.1 uncultured Collinsella sp. | reverse complement strand
AAAGCGGCGATGGGCAGCAGAATGCCCACAACCTTGTCGACCACGGTCTTGCCGGCGGTACCGATCCACACGGCCAGGCACACAAAGATGTTGCACAGGATGCCGCGGAAGAAGATCGTCACCCAGTCGATCGTCACCTTGCCGGCGGCGACGCTCACCATGGAGTTGGCGACCGCCTCGCCGTTGAGCTTATAGATGCCGGCCATGTACACCAAAAAGACGATGAACAGGGCACCGACGAAATTACCGACCCACACGACGACCCATGCCTTGAGCATCTGAGCCAGGGTGATCTTTTTGCTCTTGAGCGCGCAGACCATAAGCGAATTGCCGGTAAACAGCTCGGCGCCGCACACCAGCACGAGCACCAGGCCCAGGCAAAAGCACAGACCGCCCACGACGCGCTGGGCACCCCAGCCCAGCGTGCTATCGCTCAAGAACACGGTAAAGAACAGGCCGCCGAAGGCGATGAACGCACCGGCGAACATTGCCAACAGAAAGGCCTTTGCGACCGGCAGGTTGGCCTTGGTCACGCCGGCGGCCTCGGTCTTGGCCTCGATCGCGGCGGGTGCCAGGCAATCGGGAGCAGGGTACTCCACCTTGGAATCTGCCATGTCAATCACTTCTTTCCTATTCAGCAGAGGCAAGCGCTGCTATAGCTCCTGCCCCAAGCGGACAAAGTGGGAAAAGTCGTTGGCGGCCACGGCGTCGTACACGGCGTCGACGGCGTCAAAGACTTCCGGGGACATGGGGTTGTAGAACTCCGTGTCGCCCGGCTGAATCCCAACGAAGACGATATCATCACACGATTGCTCAATCTCTTCGATCAGAATCGACAAAGGAAGCGAATGCGTGGTGAACATCGACTTGCGGGCCACATCGCACTTGTCGAGCAAGCGGATGGACCCGACGGGCAGCGCCATGTCGGCGGCATCGACCAAGACCAGGCGAGGCGGACGCTCGCGCTTGACCTCGATGATATCGTCCTCAGGCGTTTGGCCGCCGTCGATGGTGTACCAACCGGCGATCGGTGCGTCTTCCATCTTTTTGGAGAGCACGGGGCCGGCGGCATCGTCGGCACGCAGCACGCTTCCCGCCGTGAGCACGATACCCGCAAACGGGGCGCCGTTCACACGTCCATCCACAACGCGACCCATTACTGCAACCTTCCCGTCAGATACACGCCCGACACATCGCGCACGCGCTCAACCAGATCGCGAAACTTCATTAAGAAAGCGACCTGCTGGGCATGCAGGCCAAAGTCGTCGTCGAACACCGAAATGCCAGCCTTGGCCGAACCACGAAAACCGCGCTCGTCGAGCAGCGTGTCGCAGGCCTCGAGCAGCGACGGCACCGCCGCCTTGTCGAGCTGGCACTCGCCAAAGGAGCGGATGGCCTCGAACTTTGTCTTAGCCTCCCCCTCCGGCAGCGCGTCGACGAGCGAATAGAAGACATCCACCGGCACCGACAGGCGCGGCTCAAAGCAGTCGAGCACGCCGGTGTGGTGGCCCACGGCGAGCGTGTAGTACAGCACGTCGCAGGCCTCCTGGGGAACGTCTTCCTCGGTCTCCACAAACTTACGCGTGAGCTCATAGAAGACCACCTGGTCGGGCGCATGGCCCAGGCAGGGGTCGGCGACGCCCTCGGCGGCCTCGTCGCTTGCGCGCGAGGCATCGCCAAAGGAGCCGCCGAGCATACCGGGGCCCGCAAAGTAGCCAGAGCGGTCCGTGAGCTCCATCTAGCGACCTCCGGCCAGCACTAGATCCTGCAGCGCCGAGTACACCTCGACGCGGCGCGGATCATCTTGCTTGTCGATGAGCAGCGCCATGGCACCGCGGATATCGCCCTTGGGCGCGCCCTCGAGCGTGTCCATAAACTCGTTGGCCAGGTCGCGGCCGTAACGGTAGCCGCTCATGGCGCGAGCCTCGCGCTCGATGGCAACGCGCAGCTTGTACGGCACGCCGGGGTGCAGGATATCGGCCTGCTCGCCGGCGGCCTCCACCGTAGTCTCGGCATGGAGCTTTTGGTCCAGCAGACCGAGCGCCATGGCAAAGCCGTAGATGGTCTGCGCAGGGCTGGGCGGGCAGCCGGGGATGTAGACATCGACCGGCAGAATCTTGTCCGTGCCGCCCCAGACGCAGTAGTTGTCGTAGAAGATGCCGCCGGTGCAGCCGCACGCGCCATAGGACACCACGATCTTGGGATCGGGTGCGGCCTCAAAGGCGCGCAGGGCCGGCATGCGCATGGCACGCGTCACGGCGCCGGTGTACAGCAGCACATCGGCGTGACGGGGCGAGGGCACGACCTTGATGCCAAAGCGCTCGACGTCGAAGACGGGCGTGATGGAACCGAAGATCTCGATCTCGCAGCCGTTGCAGCCGCCGCAGTCAACACGGTAGACGTACACCGAGCGCTTGATCTTCTTAAGAAGGGTCGCCTTGGCCTTCTCGATGCTCTCATCGAGCTCGATCTTGGTCGGGCGGTACTGAAGCCGCTCGGGCAAAAGCGTGGGTTCGGCCATGGTTACTCCTCCTTCGTTTCAAAATCCATGATGATGCCCTCGACCGGCGCCGGACCGGCGGGAATCTCGGGCGCATCGGGGTTGAGCTCGCGGTCGATATAATCACGGGCGCAGAGGCCGACCTCGCTGAGATAATCGCAGGCTTCGCTGAGGCTGGTGCCTTTGCCGCTGGCGAGGGTGAGCAGGTCGATGACCTTCAGGCCCTTAAACGCAACTGGCTTCTGGAACGCATAGCTGATGCCGAGATTGGCGCGATCGGTGATGGACCAGTCGGTGATATCCTGGCCGTTGAAATAGATGCGGCCGCTGTTGGGCTTGATGATGCCGCAGATGACTTTCATGAGGGTGCTTTTG
>USKL01000253.1 GCA_900555225.1 uncultured Collinsella sp. | reverse complement strand
ACAAAATAAGCATCCCTGTCGTCAGCCGAAGAACCACCGGTGCCACCGGACATGCCTGCCGTATTTACCTGCTGTTCAATCTGGGAATTGTACTGCATTCCCGGATTCTTTTCTGCCAGGAAGTCAACAATACTGCTGACTTCTTCGTCGGATACAAAAGCCCCCTGCAGTCTGGCCGGTTTCTGATATCCTGACGGATAAAAAAGCATATCTCCCTTTCCCAGAAGCTTCTCTGCACCGTTCATATCTATAATCGTCCGGGAATCTACACCGGATGATACTGAGAATGCGATTCTCGAAGGCATATTCGCCTTGATAAGTCCGGTGATAACGTCAACGGACGGACGCTGCGTGCCGATTATCAGGTGTATTCCCGCCGCGCGCGCCTTCTGCGCCAGACGGCATATCGAAGTCTCTATCTGATCCGGCGCCGTCATCATGAGGTCGGCAAGCTCGTCGATGATGATGACCAGATAGGGCATCTTTTGCGGCGGGTTATCGTAATGCTCAAACTCGCCGGCGGCCTGCTTTTCGTTATACGTCGAAATCTTGCGCACGTTGAGACGCTCGAAGACCTTCAGGCGACGCTCCATCTCGGACACGGCCCATTGCAGCGCACTGGCAGCCTGCTTGGGCTCGGTCACCACGGGCACATAGAGATGCGGCAGACCGTTATAGCCTGCAAGCTCGACGCGCTTGGGGTCGACCATGATTAGGCGAACGTCCTCGGGAAGAGCGCGCATAAGCAGGGTCGTGATGATGGAGTTGATCATGACCGACTTACCCGAACCGGTGGTGCCGGCGATCAGCAGATGGGGCATCTTGGCGAGGTCGGCGACAACCGGCGTGCCCTCGGCATCGCGACCGATGGCAAGCTCGAGCGGACCGCCCTTCACATAGGGAAGTACGTCGCCCAGGTTGACGTTCTGACGCTTGCGATTGGGAATCTCGATACCAACGAGCGAGGTGCCGGGGATCGGCGCGAAGATGCGCACCGACTGGGCGGCAAGCGAAAGCGCGATATCGTCCTCGAGACTCGAGATCTTGCTCACGCGCTCGCCCTCACCGGGCTGCAGCTTAAAGGTCGTGACCGTGGGGCCGGCAATCCAGCCGACGACGCGAGCGCTACGGCCAAACTCGAGCAGGGTAGACTGCAACGACTCGGCAGTCTGTTCCAGTTCCTTATCAGAAGACGCGGAGGACGCCGACTGCGGATTGGCATGCAGGATTTCGAGCGGCGGGAGCTTGAGGCCGTCCTCTTGTTCGCCCTCGACACCGGCAGCAGTACCGTCCGCTCCCCCATCACCGGCTGCAACAGGAGCAGCTGAAGTCGTAGAGCTGGAGGCATCGGGAACCTTGGGATGCTTTAGGAAGTCGGGGATCTGCGGAGCTGCCGAAACGGGATTCACGGCAAACGGCGGTTCTGACTCGTCAGCCTTGTCCGGATCATCTTCTATCGAAAACTGTCCGGTGACCTGTCCTGCCTTGGCACGGCGACGCGGCAGCAAGGTTGTCTTGGCGGCCTCGAGCGGAGTCTCGTCGTCCTCGTCATCGCCCTCGGTGAGCTCAATCTCGCTATCGGACCAAGACGGGTCGGGCTCGCTCGTGTTGAGCTTGGGCGCGGCCTTGCCCTTCTTGGCATGACGACGCGGCAGCAGCGTGGTCTTAGCGCGCTCGGCCTCCACGGCCTCGGACACGTCGACAAACGGGTCATCGTCCTCGTCGTCATCCAAAACCGGGTCGGCATCGCCTCCCATGACCGTGGTCACCGCGGCATCAGTTCCCTTCTGGCGCAGAATGCTCAGGTGCGGACGGGCTACACCGGGTACCGACAGGGCCTCTTCATCGCCCCACGGGCTCGCATTGACATCGGCACGACGACGCTCGGCAAAATCGGCGGCGCGATCGCGAGCAGAACGCAAAACGCCGCCCACCGAAAAGCCGATGATGACCAGGCCAACGACAACAAGCCCCAGCAAGACAACCATGGCGATAGGTTTACCCAGGGCGTTTTGCAAGGTACTTGCGATAAAGGCGCCAATGTAGCCACCCGACGCGGAAAGGTTCTGCGGCGTAAACATAAGGTCGCACGAGTCGGTCGTACCCGGCACCAACAGCGACAGGATAGAGACAATGGCCACAAAGACTACGGCGCCGCCCGCAACCGAGCGAATATTGAGCGGCGAGTCCTCACCCAAAAAGAGTGTAGCGGCAAACAGCAAGATGACGATCGGCAGCACGTAGGCGCCCAGGCCAAAGCCAAGGTGGTAGAAACCGGCAACCGCAGCTGTCACGGGCGCCGTTGCCGGGGAAATCACGGCAATGAAGGACGCAATCGCCAAAACGGCAATGACCACGCCGGCGATATCGCGATTGGCCGAAGGCTCGACCAAGGGCTCGAACTCATCGAACTCGGACTCGTGGCCTTTATTGGCACGCAGATGGGAACCGGCACCCTTAGCAGATGCCGGTTGGTTGTTGGCCTTATTGCCTTTGGCGTTTTGTGCAGATCCGCGCGCCAAACTAAACCTCCATGACGACCGGGATGATCATCGGACGGGTGCGCGTACGGCTCCAGATAAAGTTGGAGAGCGAATCGCGCACGGCCTTGCGAATGGCGTCGGAACCGCTGCTGGTAAAGGTAAACTTACCCTTCTCGATCGTCTTCATAATGGCTGCGGAGGCGTCCTCGGAGAACTGGTCGTCGATGGCAAACGAAACACCGCGGCCCGAGAACTCGATAGCCTCGATCTTCTTGTGCTTGAGCGAGACGATAGCAACGGCCGTGACCATACCGTCGTTGGCGAGCTTCTGGCGATCACGCAGGACGATGGGATCGGTGTCGCCGATGCGCAGACCGTCGACATAGACGACGC
>USKL01000252.1 GCA_900555225.1 uncultured Collinsella sp. | reverse complement strand
CTCGTCCAGGTCGGCACCAGCCGTGCTGATCTCGCGATAGCGAATCTCGCGCACCGTCGCACCGTCACCCCGAGCAGCCAGGCGGTTCTCAACGAGCTGACGCAGGTTGGGCTTCTTGTTGCCCACCATGATGTCATCGGAACTAAAATCGCGGATCATGCGACTGATACGGCAGAACGCCGGCGTCACCACGATGTCGTCGGCCAGCACGTCGAGCAGTTCTTTCTCGGTATAGGGGCGCCACTCGCCGCGCTCGTAGCAGCCCACCAGACGCGAGCCCTCGATGAGCGCACACGGGTAGACCTTGACCTCGTCGGGCATAAAGGCCCCCTCAGTCATAAAGTGCTCGTAGTCGCGCTTGTCCCCCTCGGGTGTGGCGCCCAGCAAGTTGAGCATAAAATGCGCGTGGATCTTAAAGCCAAACAGACGCGCAAGCGAAAACGCCCGCTCGATCTGCGCCACCGAAATGCGACGCTCGTTGATATCGAGCAGGTGCTGGTCAAGGCTTTGGATGCCCATCTGAATCTTGGTGCAGCCCAGGCGACGAATGAGCGTGAGCGCCTGTGGCGTCACGGCATCGGGGCGCGTCTCGATAACGAGCCCCACCACGCGATGCTTCGCCGTCTCGTTGATGCGCTGCTGACGTTCAAGCTCCTCCATCGTGGTCGTCTGCCACTCGGCGACCTCGCCCCACGGCGTACCGGGACCGTACAGACGACGCACCGCGCGGTTATAGCCACCCACGGCAGCATCCACACGCCCCTGCTCGTCGGCAACACCGCTCGCAAGCTCGGCCTCGTCGGTCGCAATACCGGCAGCCCGATAGCGCTCACGGCGTTCTGTTACCACCGGCGGCAAGGCATCGGCAGGAGCGTCATCGAGTAGACGCCCTGCCTCGGCACGGCTGATGCCCGGACGCGCCAACATGGGGTTGGCAGCCACGCCGGCGACGGCATCGTCATTGAGCGCACGGAAAAGCTCTGACATAAACCATGTCTGATAGCCTTCCGGATAGTCGCTCCAGGTGCCACCGAGCACAATGAGCTCTATCTTGTCGGTCGCATGCCCCATCTGCGAAAGCGCCGTCAAACGGGCACTCACCTGCAGATACGGGTCAAAGCAATTTTGCTCCGCACGGGCGCATGCCGGCTCGGCGTGCAGATAGCTCTTGGGCATGCGCAGGTCGTTGGGGCAAAACAGGCAATCGCCCGAGCACGGCCAGGGCTTGGTGATGACGGTAATGGTCGCCACGCCCGAAGCCGTGCGGCGCGGCTTCATACGCAGCACCTGCAGCAGTTGACGTTCCAGATCGGAATCGACATTCCACGCAGCCCACCGAGCCGGCTCCTCACGTTTAACCCGCTGGTAAAACGGCAGCAGGCGGCGCTTGGCCAAATCGCGTTTGTCGGCACCCTCGCGGCGCGCCTCGGCATGTATCAATTTGACGAGCGCTTTGTCGTCCACGGTCTCGCCGCGACGCAGAGCCTCAAGTATGTTCAAGATAATCTGTTCCATGCCCCCATTGTAAAGGCAAAGGCGCTGAAGCCCGTCACGGCTTCGGCGCCTTCATCAAACAGCGCAGCTATGGTTTATAAGTCTTCGATAGCCGTCTGTCACTCCGAATCAAACGACATGTCGCCCGAACCGACCTTAAAACGATACGTGGCAGACTTATCGCCGTTATCGAATTCAGGATTCAAAATAGTCTCGCCATCGTAGCCAAGCGGAAGGAAATCGCTCTCGAAGTCACCGCTGCCCAAGGTGAGGCTCGCCTTAAAGCCCGTAGAGTTCGGAACCGTCATCTCCACATCGCCCGAGTCCACGCTTACGTCCATCGACTTCGCGGGGGCCTGGTAGAGCTCGAACGTCACATCGCCCGAACCGACCTCAACACTGAGCGCATCAGTCACGCTGCCCGTAAACTCTACATCTCCCGCACCCAGGAAAAGGTCAAAACCATCACAGATGACACCGACAATCTGCAGATCACCCGAGCCCACGTGCGCATTGATCCCCTTCAGATGTTCGGCAACACGGCGCGGCAGCTCGACCGTAACTGAACGATCGATTGCCTTATCGTCATCACTTCCAAACTGGGAAACCTTGAGCGTCGAGTCCTCGACGGATGCGATGTTTTGCGTCGCGGCCTTGGAGACATCCACACCCTTGGCAACGCGCCCCCGCTCGATAACGCGAGCCTTGTTGCCATCAACAACCTTGACGTCCACCGAAGCCGCATTGATATCGAAATCGAGGTAGCGAAATTGATCGGCATCAAAGGTCGCACTCGAAAGCTGCTGGGGCTGAACGGAATAGTTGCCGCCATCCAAAAGATCGTCCTCGTCAACCGCATCGTCCATACCAGACAAGCCGGATACAACATCGTCGAGATCCCACGGGCCATCAAAATGAATCAAAGTCCGCGAAATGCCAAAGACAAGCCCGATGATGAGCACAAACGCTCCGATGCCAACACCCAAGCGTATCTTGGATTCATGCGAAAGCTTCATCATTCATCACCCTCTTTGGCACATGGCTCAGCGGTGATCGTGGTAGCCACGTCAGCATCGGGTTCCGCAGAAGCATCCTTCCCCTGGGCCTTGATCGCCACCGACGCCGGACCAACCTGAATATCCCCGCGTGCCCAATCACCATCGAGCGCACGCGCCACCCAGTGATAGATGGGAATCGTAAAGAAGATCAGTGCGGGAAAGGGGCTGGCACCAACCAGGAACATCAGTAAAAAGAACAGCAGCCAGCACACGGCCCAATACGGGAACGACTGGAACGGGCCCTTCACCGGAGTCGAACCAACTGCGCCGCCACTCGTCGCCTGCGCCGTAGCGGCATTGGCGGCCTGCGCACTCCAGCTTGCCG
>USKL01000251.1 GCA_900555225.1 uncultured Collinsella sp. | reverse complement strand
CGCAAGCTCGGCTGGCGCCTGGTCGTGGTGAGCTCGGGCGCTATCGCCTGCGGCTATCCCGTGCTGGGCTTCGGCCGCAAGCCGGTCGGCGACCTGCCGAGCCTGCAGGCCTGCGCCTCGGCTGGTCAGTGCATCATCTCGTCGGCCTACGACGAGGAGTTCCATGCGCGCGATCTGCTCACCTCGCTCGTGCTGCTCACGCGCCACGATACGGCCCGCCGCATGTCTTACCTGCACGCGCGCGACGCCCTGCTGCGCCTCGTGGAGCTTGGCGTGGTGCCGGTCGTCAACGAGAACGATACCGTTACCGTCGATGAGATTAAGTTTGGCGACAACGACACACTGGCGGCGCTTGTGAGCTGCCTGGTTTCTGCCGATCTGTGCGTGACGCTCTCGGACATCGATGGCCTCTATACTGCCAATCCGCACGAGGACCCCACGGCCGCCTCGGCGGGCGATTCTTCGACCTCGGTGGGCACGGGCGGCATGATCACCAAGATTCGCGCGAGCCGCATTCTCATGACCGCGGGCATTCAGAGCGTGATTTGCTCGGGTGAGGAGCCCGATGCACTCGTGCGCCTCGCCCGCGGCGAGAGCGTGGGCACACTGTTCGATCCGCCGGCGGAGCGTCTGGACATCGCACCCCGCAAGCTGTGGATCGCACTGGGCGACAAGGCGCATGGCTCGGTGACGGTCGATGATGGTGCTGCGAAGGCGCTGGTCAGCCGTGGCTCTTCCTTGCTTGCGGTGGGTATTCGCGAGGTCGATGGCCAGTTTGCCGAGGGCGATGTGCTCGATGTGTGCGATCCGAGCGGTATGGTCGCCGAGGCCGATTCGGACGTGCTGGAGCTTGCCGCCGGCCGCCGCCAGGACCAGATCGCCAGCAACCGCCTGCTTGCTAACCTGGCCGAGAAGCCGGCGATACACAGGGATAATTTAATCGTCTTCGCATAACCAATTGACGCTGCAAACGCCCCTAAGCGGCAATCTGACGTTCAATCGTCGGGCATGGCCAAAAGGTCTATGCCCTCCTCTTTCACGTCACCTTGCTCGCTTAGGGGCGTTTTCGCTTTCCGTTCTCTACCTGCGGCATTGTCGTTGCCGGCACTTGTTCGGCACCTGGGGACGTTCCTTTTGTGCCGGCAGGTGGGGACACTCCTTTGTTAGAAGATCTGACGCAGGTCTCCGCGGTTGAGGGCTTCGTCGAAGAGGTGCTTGAATACTGCGCTGCCGTGCAGGCCATCGTGCTCGAACTCGTTAGTCACCCAGGCATGCGAGTTGCCCACGCGGCTGAGCGTATCAAGCTGCAGGCCCGAATCGACGTACATGTCGTCAAAATACACCGCGGCCTGGAGCGGCACCTCGTTGCAGGCCAGGCGCTGCGGGTCGTAGATCTTGTCCCAGCTGGTGTCTTCCATCAGCAGGTCCATGGCGGGCTTGAAGGGCTTGAGCTCGGGCATCTGCTCGAACATCCACGGGAACATGGCCTCGCCGGTAAACATGAGCGGGCGCGCGAGGGTGTCGAACTCGGTGCGGTGAGCCTTCTCTTCAGCCGCGGCCCAGCCAATGGGCATAGTGTCACCGTCGGCGTATATGAACTCCTGCAGCGTCCAGTACAGCGGATTCGTGCGCGTGTTGGTGCGCTCGAAGGCGCGCATCAAAAAGCTGTCAGATACCGAGGCGTCGCAGGTCAGCGTGCCGTCGCCATCAACAAAAGCGTGATCGATAATCCAATGCATGCGTTCAAAGCTCGGCTTCATGCCAAAGTCGCTGCCCATGAGCTGTAGGCGCTCGACTGTCATCGGCGAGCCGTCGGGCAGCACGGGCTTCTGGGCTTCGAGCGCATCGGCCAGGGCTGCCACGCGCTCGACGTCAGCGGGGTAGCGGTCATAATACTGCTGCGTCTTGGCGGCCATGCGCGGGAAGGTGTGCGCGTAGACCTCGCTTGCGCTCGCCGGCACGTGGGGGATTCCGCTGCAGGTAAAGCTCGCCGCCACGCCCTCGGGGAAGAGCGACAGGTAGCTCAGCGCCAAAAAACCGCCGTAGCTTTGGCCGAGCGTGACCCACGGCTTGCCTCCAAAGCCCACTAGGCGCAGGTACTCAAAATCGCGCACGATGGAGCTGGCGAGGTGGCGCTTGAGGTAGTCCGCCTGCGAGCGGGCCGCATTGGCGCCTGCTGCCTCGGCGCGATCGCCCAAGGCGGCAATCGTGCGCCCGTCCACGCAGCTGCTGCGTCCGGTGCCGCGCTGGTCGGGAAGGACCACGCGGAAGTGCTTGACGGCCTCCTCGATCCAGCCGTCGCTTGTGGGCGTCAGCGGACGCGGGCTCTCGCCGCCGGGGCCGCCCTGCAAAAACAGGAGCAGTGGCAGATCGTCGTTGATGCGGTCGGGCGCGCAAACCACGCGGTAGAAGAGCTTGATGCTCTCGGGCGCGCCGGCGATGGGTGCCGGCATAGCGCCGCGGCGCATGGTGCTGCCGACGGCCAGGAGCATCGGCTCCAGGCCGCGCCAGTCAAGGGGGACGTCGATGCTGTGGTCCTCGACGTAAAGGCCGGGGACGTGGTACGAAGTGATGAGGGCCATGTGAGACTTCCGTTCGTTGCGGTGTTTCGGGTTGACCAATTCTACCGCCGCGGGCGAGGCCATGCGCAAATCGGCTACCATGGTTGCAAACTTCTAGGAGAAAGGGCCGCCCATGTCGGTCGATATAGCCACGTATGTCCACGATCTTGCCGTTGCCGCCAAGGCAGCGTCGGCCTCGCTTGCCACGGCGAGCGATGAGCAGCGCCAGGAGGCCGTGCGCGTCATGGCCGCAGCACTGCGCAACGGTGTCGACTCCATCGTCGCCGCCAACGAGCTCGATATGTCCGCTGCGCGCGATGCGGGTAC
>USKL01000250.1 GCA_900555225.1 uncultured Collinsella sp. | reverse complement strand
GCGCAGTGCACCGACCACCGATATATGGGGTCTGATAATTTTTTACCAGCTAGGGCCTCTTACTCGTCTAGGAGATCTTCTGGCATGTCGTTGCCGTCGCCTAGATCGACAGGGGTTTCTTCGGAAGCAGAGCCGTTTTCTGTGGCTTCGCCTTCGGGCTTTTCCTTGGCTGCCGTCATGCGGGCGACAGCGCATACGCGGTCGTTGTCGTCGACGGTCATCATCTTGACGCCCTGGGTGGCGCGGCCAGTCTGGCTGATCTCGTCGGTCTTGACGCGAATGACCGTCGCGCCCTCCGTCACGATGAACAGCTCGTGCTGCGGGCCCACCGTCTTCATGGCCGCGAGGTTACCCTTACGCTCGGTCATTTGGATGGTGTAGACGCCCTGGCCGCCGCGATTCTGCTCCGGGTAGTCCGCAACCGGCGTGCGCTTGCCGTAGCCGCGCTCGGTGATGACGAACAGATCACCGTTGCCGTTAGTGACTTCCATGCCCAGAACGCTCACGCCGTCCTTCATACCGATACCGCGAACGCCGCTGGTATCGCGGCCGGTAGCGCGCACCTGCTCCTCGGAGAACATGATCGCCTTGCCCGCAGTGGTGGCCAGGATAATCTTGTCGCCCTCGCGCACGCGGCGCACGTTCAGCAGTGCGTCGTCGTCACGCAGGTTGATAGCGATCAGGCCATCACGGCGGCTACGATCGTAAGCGCTCATCACGGTCTTCTTGACCATGCCGCTCTTGGTGGCAAACATCAGGTACTCGTCGGCAGGGAACTCGCGGCAGCTGATGACGCTCGCGATCTTCTCGCCCTCCTCGAAGGGCAGCAGGTTGACGATCGCGGTACCGCGCGCCTGGCGCGTACCCACCGGCAGCTCGTGCACCTTCAGGCGATAGACCTTGCCCTTGCTCGAGAAGAACAGCACGTACTCGTGCGTGGACGCGATGAACATCTCGTCGATAACATCGTCCTCTTTGAGGTTGACGCCTGACACACCCTTGCCACCGCGTTTCTGGGCACGGTAGGCGGCCACCGGAATGCGCTTGACATAGCCGGTGTGGGTGATGGTCACGACCATGTCCTCGTCGGCGATGAGGTCCTCGACATCCAGGTCCTTCTCAACCTGGCTGATCTCAGTGCGGCGCTTGTCGCCGAACTTCTTGGAGATCTCGCGCATCTCTTCCTTGATGACGCCCAGGATCTTCTCCTCATGCGCCAGCAGGTCCTCGTAGTAGGCGATGGCGCGGCGCAGGCCGTCCAACTCTTCTTGGATCTTGTCGCGCTCCAGGCCGGTCAGGCGGCGCAGCTTCATCTCGAGGATGGCCGTGGTCTGCTCGGGCGTAAAGCCAAAGCGCTCGATCAAGCGGCTGCTGGCTTCGGAGTCGGTCTGCGAGGAGCGGATGATGCTGATGACCTCGTCGATATGGTCGAGGGCCATCAAGTAGCCCTCAAGGATATGCGCGCGGGCCTGGGCCTTTTTAAGGTCGAAGCGGGTGCGGCGGGTGACTACGTCGACCTGGTGGTCGATGTAGTGCTGCAGCATCTCGCGCAGGCTCAGGCATTTGGGAACGCCGTTGACGAGCGCCAGGTTGTTGGCGCCAAAGGTCGTCTGCAGCGAGGTGTACTTATACAGGTTGTTGAGCACGACCTGCGGAATGACGCCTTTCTTGAGCTCGATGACCAGACGGATGCCCTTCTGGTTGGACTCATCGCGCATATCCGAGATGCCCTCGATGCGCTTGTCATTGACGAGCTGGGCGATCTTCTCCTGCAGGGTGCCCTTGTTGACCATGTAGGGAATCTCGGTAAAGACCAGGCGGCTGCGGCCGGTCTTGGTGGACTCCACATGCGCCTTGGCACGCACGGTAATGGAGCCGCGGCCGGTCTCGTAGCTCTGCTTAATGCCGGCGCTGCCCATGATGATGGCGCCGGTGGGGAAGTCCGGACCGGGCATGATCTGCATGAGCTCGTCGACGGTGGCGTCGGGGTTGTCGATCAGGTAGCAGGTGGCCTCGATCGCCTCGGTGAGGTTATGCGGGGCGATGTTGGTGGCCATGCCGACGGCGATGCCCTGGCTGCCGTTAACCAGCAGGTTGGGGAAGCGCGCAGGCAGCGCCACGGGCTCGGCGAGCGATTCGTCGTAGTTGGGCTGCCAGTCTACGGTATCCTTCTGCAAGTCACGCAGCAGTTCCATGGCGGGCTTGGCCAGGCGGCTCTCGGTGTAACGCATGGCTGCCGCGCCGTCGCCGTCGATGTTGCCGAAATTGCCGTGACCGTCGATGAGCGGCGTGCGCATGGAGAACCACTGCGCCAGGCGGACCATGGCCTCATAGACCGCGGAGTCGCCATGCGGGTGGTACTTACCGATAACTTCGCCGACCGTCCAGGCTGACTTCTTGTGTGGGCGGTTAGGGTAGATGCCGCTCTCGTTCATCGCGTACAGAATGCGGCGGTGCACCGGCTTTAAGCCGTCGCGCACGTCCGGCAGGGCGCGCGCCGTGATAACCGACATCGAATACTCGATGAACGACTGCTTCATCTCGCGACCGAACTCCGAAATCTGGAGCTGACCGCCGTTGATATCCTCGCCGGCCGAGGCACCACGGTCGACTTCGCCAAAGCTCTCCTCGAGCTCGGCGTCGTCTTCTTCCTCATCATCATCGGCATCGGGGTTATAGGCGTCCGGGTCGCCGTCCTCGCCCTGCTCAGCACGGGCAAGCAGGCGCTTCAGATCGTCGGGCATACCAGCGTCGCCGGCCTCGTCCATACCCTCGTTGTTGTTGATATCGTCTGCCACGTTACCTCCTCTTAAGCATCAAGGAATCGTGCATCATGTGCGTGTTTTTCAATGTACTCGCGGCGATAGCCGACCTCGGAACCCATCAGCTCGCGCACGGCGCGG
>USKL01000249.1 GCA_900555225.1 uncultured Collinsella sp. | reverse complement strand
CGCGCCCTGCTCGCCACCTTGAAAGCGCCCCTTCTGTTCGCGTTGTTCCCGGCCGCAAGCATGCGGTATACCCTACGCTTTCCGATGGCGCCGTATTGGGCATCAAGGCCATCATTGCATGCGTAATCGTTTTTTTGGTTATTGGCTTTGTCCGCGTAGGCCTTTCTTCTGCTGCATACAGCATTGCCTCGCAGTCGAGCGACTTGCGCGCCCAGATTTCCGATGCGCGCACCACGGGCGAATCGCTTGCTGTGCAGGAGAGCCTTCTTTCTAATCCTAATAACATTCGCACCGAAGCAGGAGAGCGTCTTTCCATGACGGCTGCTACGAATTCTTCTACCATGACGCTTTCTGTCGACCCTGTTGCTATCGATTCCGCGGGCAACCTTTCCTTCTCGGAAAGCGTTTCCCGTCTTGCCTCTGAGGGATAAGCGCTTATGGACGATAGGTCCTCTTCGCGCCGCCCCCAGCGCCAAGGCTCGGCCACTCGATCTCAGCGCCAGCAGCCTCCCGTGCGCCCCCAGCGTGGTGGTCGCGGCATGCACATGGATATGGACGTATTGAACGGCCGATTGGCAATCTTCTTTGTGGCGTTTTGCGTCTTCGCTCTGATTCTGGCCATTCGTCTTTTCGGTTTGATGGTTATCGATGCTCAGGCGAACCTCAATCGTGATTCTTCGCGTGAGGTCACCGTTGACGTTCAGCCGCGTCGCGGCACCATCTACGACCGCAACGGCAACGTGTTGGCGTCGTCGGTCGAATGTCGCAACATCGCCGTGAACCCGCAGCTTGTCGAGGATGTTGACAAGACGGTGTCGGCGCTGGTCAAGGCAACTGGAATCGATAAAAAGACCTGCCGCAAGCTCGTCGAGTCCGATGGAACCTGGGTGTATATCAAGCGCCAGGTGGACGAAGACGATGTTGCGGCGCTGGAGAAGAAGAACCTGCCCGGCGTGCTTTTTGAGCAGGCCATGAAGCGTGTATATCCATACGGCAATCTGGCATCGCAGGTGCTGGGTGTAGTGAATGTAGACAACGACGGCTTGACGGGTCTCGAAAAGCAATACAACAAGCTTCTGACCGGCACGAACGGTTCTCTCGTACGCGAGCGCGCGAGGGACGGCAGCTATATCGCGGGCGGTGCCTATGAAAAGGTGGCTGCGGTCGACGGCGTTGATATCGTGACGACGCTCGACGTCAATATCCAGCGTGCGGCCGAGGATGCCCTGGCAGAGGCTGTCGAGAAGACAAAGGCCAAGAACGGCTCGGCGCTGGTCATCGATCCTACGACAGGCGAGATCTTGGCAGCCTGCTCGTACCCGACTTACGACCAGACCGATCTGGAGAACGCCAAGACCGAGGATATGAACCTGCGCCTGGTCACTGACGCCTACGAGCCCGGCTCGGTCTTTAAGACGCTCGTGGCGGGCGCCGGCTTCGACTTGGGTGTCGTGCGATCGAGTACGTCGTTTGAGGTGCCGGCGAGCATCAAGGTGGGCGACGATACCGTCACCGATGCCGACAAGCGCGACTATGCCATGACCATGGATGTGCGCGAGATGATGCGCCGTTCGTCCAATGTGGGCTTTGTCCTAGTGGGGCGCAAGATCGGTGCCGACGACTTTGCCGCCTATGTGGACAAGTGGGGCATCGGTCACAGCTCGGGTGTCGATTTTCCGGGCGAGAGCCTGGGTATCGTCAAGGAGCGTGACCAGTATGACGGCGCCACGCTGGGCTCGATGAGCTTTGGACAGGCACTGTCCGTCTCGCCAATTGAGATCGCACGTGCCGTGGGCGGCATCGCCAACGGCGGCGTGATGATGACACCGCACTTCTATAAGTCCAGCAAGGGCGACGAGAAGGACTGGGGCGAAGGCGAGCGCGCGATTTCTGAGGATGCCGCATCCCAGGTGACATCGTGCATGCAGACGGTCGTGTCCGAGGGTACGGGCGTTGGCGGCGCGGTTGACGGCTATGACGTGGCGGGTAAGACCGGTACGGCCGAACGTGCCGACGAGAACGGCGGCTACCTCAAGGAGAACTACATGTCGTCCTTTATGGGCTTTGCACCGGCACAATCGCCCAAAGTGCTGTGCTATATCACGCTCGACGGAACGCCGAGCGGTTCAGATGCCGCTGCGGTGCCGTTCCAGTCCATTATGGCCAACGCGCTCGACGTGCTGGGTATCCCGCACACGAAGTAGGGGGTTACAATCTTTGGGGCGTTGTTTGTTGTCCCATATGAGGGTGTTCACATGCCCTGCACCACGCATGTGCGGCGCTGGGATACAATACGCCGATAGCATTATTAGGTTTACAGGGGAGCTGCAATGATAGAGATCGCCGTCAACAACCTCGCGGCCGCAACAGGGGCCCGAACCGTGACGGGAGAAGCCGATCGGGTATGCCGCGGGTGCGTTATCGACTCGCGCCAGGTCGAGGAAGGGACGATTTTCGTCGCCTTTCCCGGTGAAAACGTCGACGGCAATGATTTTGCTTCCCGTGCCGTCCAGTCGGGTGCCGGCGCCGTCGTGATGACGCGTGAGCCCGAGGCCGAGCTGGTCTCGCTGGCGCAGGACAAGGGGTGCGCCATCCTGCTGACCGATGATCCCGAGGAGTTTCTGCTGCGTTTGGCGCACACGTATCGCCTGGAGCTTGGCTGCCTGGTCGTTGGTATTACCGGTTCCATCGGCAAGACGACGACCAAGGACGTGCTCGCCGCCGTGCTCGCCAAGCGCTATCGTGTCTGGGCCACCAAGGGCAATTTCAATAACCTGATCGGCATGCCGCTCACGGTGCTTTCCGCTCCGGCCGATACCGAGGTCCTGGTACTCGAGATGGGCATGAACCATTTCCACGAGATTGAGCGCCTGTCCCAGTCTGCCAATCCCAACCTTGCCATCG
>USKL01000248.1 GCA_900555225.1 uncultured Collinsella sp. | reverse complement strand
GTCGCGCCCTTGAAGTTGAACGTCAGATTGTCCAAATGCGGCCCGCGCAGCGTCGGCCGGTCCGCCGTTCGGTAGAACGGCGGAACTAAATCAACTTGAAGCCCTTGCGCTTGCCCACGGAGAGGGTGTCACCCAGCTTGAGGGCGCTGGGATCGATGTTATAGCTCTTGGGAGCCACGGCCTTGCCGTTGATTTTGACGCCGCCGCCGTCGATATCGCGCCGAGCCTGGCCGGCGCTCGCCGAAAGACCCAAGTCCTTGAGCAGGCCGGCGAGGTAGATCTGGCCCTCGTCGTTAACAGTCAGCTCAACGTGCTTCTCGGGGAAGTCGGCGAGCTGGCCCTCCTTGAACACGCGGTCGAACTCGGCCTGAGCCTCGTCGCCGGCACCGGCGCCGTGGTAGGTGTCGCACAGGTCGCGACCCAGAGCGCGCTTGAGCTCATAGGGATCGGCAGAGCCGTCGGCCAGGGCGGCGTCGATCTTGTCGACCTCGGCCGGGGTGAGCGAGCTGGCCAGACGATAGTACTTGCCGATCATCTCGTCGGGGATGGACATGGTCTTGCCGAACATGTCCTTGGGCGCGTCGGTCAGGCCGATGTAGTTGCCGTATGACTTGGACATCTTGCGCACGCCGTCGGTGCCCTCGAGCAGCGGCATGGTGAGCGCGATCTGGGGCTCCATGCCCATCTTCTCCATGAGCTCACGACCAGCGAGCAGGTTAAAGAGCTGGTCGGTGCCGCCCATCTCCACGTCAGCCTTAATCATGACCGAATCGTATGCCTGCATCACGGGATACAGGAACTCGTGCAGGGCGATCGGCGTCTGGGACTGGTAGCGCTTGGTAAAGTCATCGCGCTCAAGAATGCGGGCGACGGTGAACTTGGAGCACACCTGCAGCAGACCGGCCAGATCCATCGACAAGATCCAGTCGCCGTTGTGCACGATGGTGGTCTTCTCGGGGTCCAGGATCTTCATGGCCTGGCTCACGTAGGTCTCGGCGTTAGCCTCGATCTGCTCCTGCGAAAGCTGCGGGCGGGTGGAATTCTTGCCCGAGGGGTCGCCGATCAGTGCGGTACCGTTGCCGATGATGAGGGTGACGTTGTGGCCCAGGTCCTGGAACTGACGCATCTTGCGCAGCGGCACGGCGTGGCCCAGGTGCAGGTCGGGGCTGGTGGGATCGACGCCGAGCTTGATGTTGAGGGGCTCGCCCTTCTCAAGCTTCTTGCGAAGGTCGGCCTCGGGGACGATCTTCGCAGCGCCCGAGGTGATGATACGCATTTGCTCGTCAACAGACAGCATTGGGTATCCTCCTTTTGCTATAGCACCCTCGCCGAAAACGGCGGTGCTGGAAGTCCATAAACTCTCATATGATAACAAACTGACGCGACGCAGCACCTACGACAGGAAAATCCTCGTCCTGCCGCATGCGTCGATGGCAACTGGCAGACGTGTACCGTCACGCTCGACCAGATAGCGTGCCTGCCGACGACGCAAGCAGTCGCGGCAACGAACCTGTCCCGTCGCATCGGTGGCGCAGACGCCCTCGGCGGTCAGCAGGCAGTGCTCGCACACCATAAGCTCGGGACGGTCGGCGTCGACCGGACCCAAGACGCCGGGTTCAGCAGCCAGTTCGGCAATACGCTCCGCATCATTGCCGAGCAACTCCGCCGGCAAGTACACCCGCCCCGCACCGAGTCCGCGCAGCCAGGTAAGCGTGGCCCGATTCGCGCAGAACACCGGTGCCGCCACGTCAAAAGTCACGCCCAGCTCGCGAGCGATCACCACCTGTCCCAGGTTGCGGCAGACGACGCGCCCGGCACGCTGCATCAGTGAGCGGGTCCAGTCAGCGTCACTCGCGCGGCACACCTCGTCAAGCACCACAACGGCGTCGGACAAATCGAGTTCTCCGCGCGGGTCGGCATCCATCAGCTGCCAAGCAAAAACCATGCGAGTGGGAACCGCGCACTCCACCAACTCCGTCGACGCACCGCCATCCACCGCAACGCCCTCAAAGGGCAGCACCTCAACGGCATGCGAAACGGGCGCAATCGAATCCGCCTCGGCCCGCATACGCTCCAACACCGCCGCCGTCTGATCCAATACGCCGGCGCTGCGAATCAGGTACACCTCGCAGCCCGCGTCCATCTTACGCTTGCAATGCACGACGACGCGCTTCCCCGCTGCGGCATCCACCGGGCAGGGCACCTGCGGCCAGCGCTTGGGCACATCGGGACGCGCGTCGACACCCGGATAGAACCGAATCTCGAGCGTGTCACCCGCCGCCACGGCGGCGTCGAGCTCAACGGTCACCTCTTCGTGGCCCACAGCGACCAAACGCCCCACGCGCACGCCCTGGTTAATTGCGCGCTCAAAGCTCATCAGCTCGGCACCCGAACGCCCTCGCAGGTACGCATCGGTAAACCCACGGTTAAACGACCTTCCCAGCTCGCGTTCAAGCTCTTCCACGACACCGGGGTCCCACGCGCCGTCGCGCAGCATATCGAGCGCCCGGCGCCACACCCGCACCACATTGAATACGTAATCGGGGTTCTTCATGCGCCCCTCGATCTTGAGGCACGCGACGCCCATGTCCATCATCTCCGGCACGAAGGGCGCGAGGTTCGCGTCCTTCAGGCTCAGCGGATGGCCGTCCGCCCTGCCGGAAAAGCCGTAGGGCAGGCGGCAGGGCTGGGCGCACGCGCCGCGGTTGCCGCTGCGCCGCCCGATGATGGCAGACATCTCGCACTGGCCGCTATAACACATGCACAGCGCGCCGTGGACAAAAGTTTCGATCTCGATGGGGCTTTTTTGGCAGATTTCGGCGATCTCCCCGCGCGAAAGCTCGCGCGCGAGCACCGCGCGCGTCATGCCGAGCCTGGCGGCTTCCTGAACGCCCGAGAGCGTGTGCAGGCTCATCTGCGTCG
>USKL01000247.1 GCA_900555225.1 uncultured Collinsella sp. | reverse complement strand
GTACCCATGCCGCGGGCGATAACGGCGGCATGGCTCGTCTTGCCACCGTGACTGGTCAGGATGCCCTCGGCGGCGACCATGCCCTTCAGGTCGTCGGGGTTGGTCTCCCAACGAACCAGAATGACCTTGTGACCCTCGGCGGAACGCGCGACAGCGTCGTCGCTCGAGAACACGACCTCGCCCACGGCGGCACCGGGGCTGGCGTTAAGACCGCTGGCCAGCGCCTCGTACTTCTTGGAGGCGTCGAACTGCGGGTGAAGGAGCTGGTCGAGTTGCGCGGGATCGATGCGGCTCACGGCCTCTTCGCGGGTGATCAGGCCTTCCTCGACCATTTCGATGGCGATGCGCAGGGCGGCGGTGGCGGTGCGCTTGCCCACGCGGGTCTGGAGCATCCAGAGCTTGCCCTGCTCGATGGTAAACTCGATATCGCACATATCGCGGTAATGATCCTCGAGCGTCAGGAACACGCGCTCGAGCTCCTCACCTGCGGACTCGAGGCCCGGGGTGGTCTTGAGGTCGGCGATGGGCTCGGTGTTGCGGATACCGGCGACGACGTCCTCGCCCTGGGCATTAACCAAAAAGTCACCGTAGAACTCCTTGGTGCCGTCGGCCGGATTACGCGTAAAGGCGACGCCTGTCGCAGAGGTCTCGCCCTTGTTGCCAAAGGCCATGGCCTGCACGTTGACGGCGGTGCCGAGCTCGTCGGAGATGCCGTGCTGTTTGCGATAGATGCAGGCGCGCTCGTTCATCCAGCTGCCAAAGACGGCCTGGATGGCAAGGCGCAGCTGGAGCTCCGGATCGTGTGGGAAGACGGGCTTGCCATCGGCGACCTCGAGCTCGGGATACAGGGCGGCATCGACGTTCTCGGAGAAGATGCCCTTAAAGGTCTCGACGAGTTCCTGCAGGTCCTCGGCCGAAAGCTCGGAATCGACGCGAACGCCGGCGACCAGGCGGGCCTGGGTCAGGGCGTTCTCGAACAGGTCGGCATCGACACCCATGACGACGTTGGAGAACATCTGGATAAAGCGACGATAGCTATCCCAGGCAAAACGCGGGTTCTGCGTCTGCGCGATGAGGCCCTGGACGGAATCGTCATTGAGGCCCAAGTTGAGGACCGTGTCCATCATACCGGGCATGGAAAATGGAGCGCCCGAGCGAACCGACACGAGCAGCGGATCATTGTCGTCACCGAGCTTCTTGCCACAGCGGGCCTCGAGGTCGGCCCCGGCAGGCCGATACGGCTCATCTCGGCAAGGTTAGCGCCTTTGCCGCCAAGCACGAAGTTCATGGACTTGTCGCCCTCAGTGACACAGGTGCCCTGGGCGTCGGTTCCAAAACGGTAAACCCTCTTGCAATCGCTCACGATACTTCCCCTTCCATGCACTAACGCGCACGACCGTGGTAACGAATCGACCCACCGGATGCGGGCCGTGAGGGAACTATACGGCGCGTTTTGGGCAGGCTTGAGCAGAGGATGCGCGGTTTGGTAAACGTGCTAAAACTGGCGGTAAACGGTAGGTAAAGGTGGTTACCTTATGAAGAGACCACTTCAATAAACTTGCAGGTCAAATGCAAGTAATTTGCTAAATCGCTTTACCATTATCGTGCATTATTTTTAGTTAGTCTTTTTAGACGCGGCTTTTTAGCTACCCCAATAAGCTAGCTTTGTTGGGCTCGACGGGCGGCGCGGCGGGCGCGGGCTTCTTGGATTTCCTCCAAGTGGCTGATGATCTCGGAGGCGCTCTCCTCGATGGCCTTGCCGTCGGTACGTACCACAAAGCAGCCTAGGCGCTTCATGAGCGCACGGGCTTCCTCGAGCTCGCTGTGCACGCTCTCGGGCTCGGCATAGGAGCCGGCAACGGCACGAGCGTAGTCATCGCCCAAGCGGCTATCGCGAATTTCAGAAATCACATCGACGGTCGAAATCAGGCCGAACAGGCGCATCGGGTCAACCTCGTAAATCGACTTCGGCGGCTCCATGCCATGGGCCAACGGAACATTGGCAACCTTGTAGCCCTGATAAGCCAGATACATCGACAGCGGCGTCTTGGACGTGCGCGATACGCCCAGCAGCACGATATCGGCACCCGACAAATCGTCGCAACCGCGCCCGTCATCGTGCTCAACGAAATATTCCATGGCCTCGATACGATGGAAATAGCGGTCATCGGTCCTGTGAATCACGCCCGCGACGCCTTTGGGCGGCACACCGATGAGCGACGATAGCACGGCGAGCGTCGGACCGATCAGGTCGACCGAACGGATATGCAGCATGCCCAGGTAATCGAGCACGCGGGCGCGAAGCGCCGGATCGACAATGGTGTGAAACACGGCAATATCGCGATGGTCGGCATCGACGCGCGGGCCCACAAACGACTCCACCTGCTCCACCGAGGTCACCTTGGGCAGGCGCAACAAACGAAAAGCCCCTTCATCAAATTGCCCGGACGCCGCAAGCACCACCTCACAAGCGGTATCGCCGAGAGAGTCGGAGATAACGATAACGGTGGGACGAGCGGTGACCGGGCAATCCATGCGGGGCTCCTTTTGCGCTTATGCGCAGGCTAGCTTACTTTTTGCGGGCAAGCTCACCGATGTTGGCGATGCCGGAGAAAACGGCCTCGAAGCGGTTGAGCAGCTTAAGGCGATTATCGCGGAGCTGTTCGTCCTTGTCCATGACCATAACCTCGTCGAAGAAGCGGTCGATGGGGGCACGCAGAGCTGCAAGGGCGGCAAATGCGGCCGGGTAATCCTCGGCAGCAAGGGCGGCATCAACAGCGGTCTGAGCGGCCTCGGAGGCGTCGGCGAGCGCGAGCTCGGCCTCGCCCATCAGGCTGCGGTCGTACTCCGCGCCCAGCTCGGGCTTGGAGATGTGCGCGGCGCGGGCATAGGCGGTAGCCAGGTTGTCGAAGGTCTCGGCATCGTTC
>USKL01000246.1 GCA_900555225.1 uncultured Collinsella sp. | reverse complement strand
AATAGCGTTCATGAGTACCGTCGAGGGATACTGCGCGCGTCCGCCCGGCACGTAGATGCCGGCAGCAGCAAGCGGGGTCACCTTGACGCCAAGCATGGTGCCATCCGCGCGCGTGGTAAACCAGCTCTGCTCGACCTCGCGCTGGTGGAACTCACGAATCTGGCGTGCAGCCTTCTCGAGCGCAGCGACAAAAGCGGGATCGAGGCCTTCGAGCGCGGCATCGATCTGCTCCTGCGGCAAGCGGAAGCTCTGCAGCTCGACACCGTCAAAACGCTGACAGTAATCGCGCACCGCGGCATCGCCGTTGGCACGCACGTTGGCCACGATATCGCGGGCGGCGTCGACGATGTTTTGCGGCAGCACGCCCTTACGGTTGAGCTGGTTGGTAACGAGGCGCGCACCGGGAGCAAGCTTGATGGTCTTCATATCGGTATCCCCTATCGGTCGAGGTTGTGTTCGAAAAACGAGAGGCCGGGCGGCGGCGCCAATCGGCCCGCAGCCCGGATATGGGGGCGCCCGTGCACGCTCGCGCTATTGTGCCGAGCCCGCAACGGGCTCAAAATGCTTGTCCTTCACGGCGGCTGCCAAGCGATCTGCCAGATTGCGCACGCGCGGATCCAGACGTGCGGCACCCGGATTGACAAAGAAGCGAGCCGTGCAGTCCATAATGCGACCAGTAATAACGAGGTCGTTATCGCGCAGCGTGGCGCCCGTGGCGGTAATATCCACGATGCGATCGGTCATGCCGACGATGGGGCCCAACTCTATGTTGCCGTGCAGCGAAACGATGTCCGCGTTCACGCCGCGCTCGGCATACCAGGCACTCGCGATACGCGGATACTTGGTGGCCACGCGAAGCGACCCGCGGCGAGCATAGTTGCGCTCGGCCTGACCGGCGCGCCGTGCGGGCTCCGCCTCGATAAAGGTGCACAGGCCATAGCCCAGGTCGACCAGCTGCAGCAGGTTGAGGTCTGCCTCGATAAGCGAGTCCCAGCCGCAGATGCCGCAGTCGGCACCGCCGCAGCCCACAAAGGCGGGCGCGTCGCTGGGACGCACGATGACAAACTCGATATCGCCGACCGCGCCCTCGCCGGCACGTGTGTCGCGACCGCGCACGATCAGGTGACGGCCGGGGTCACGCAGCTCAGAGACGTCCAGGCCCGCGGTCTCGAGCACGTCGAGCGTGTCGGCCTTAAGCGAGCCCTTGGGCACGGCAATGCGCAGCGGACCCTCGGCACCGCGCCCCACGGCGTGATCGCCATCGGAAGCAGCGTCCTCGGCCGAGGTGTGCGCGGCCTCCAGACGCTCGAGCGAAAAGGCGAAGCCCGCCGCCGGCACCTCGATGCCGTCGCCAAATGCACCGGTAAAGATGGAGTCGTAGCGTCCGCCCGAACCGACCGGATCGGGCAGTCCGCCGGCATAGGCCTTAAAGACCAGGCCTGTGTAGTAATCGAAAGAGTTCATGATAGAGAAGTCGAACGACAGCACCTGGGCGTCCTCGAGAGCCAGGCCCTCGACCAGGGCACGCAGCTCGCGCGTCAGCGGCGCGACGATACCGGCGGCCTCCAGCAGCGCGTCCACGCGGTCGAGTACCTCGGCACCGCCGTGCAGACGCGGCAGCTCGCTAATGGCGGCCTTGACGGCATCGGACTCCGCACTTGCCGCCACGCGGGCATCGAGGCCCACAAAGTCGTTGGCGTGCACGCAGCACAGGGCCTCGGCGGCCAGCTCGCGATCCTCGCATGCCGCGAGCAGCTCCTTAAACGGACGCACGCTACCTGCGATAATGCGCGCACCGGGAAGTGCCAGCTTGCGCACGGCCTCGGCGACCAGTGAGACAATCTCGACATCGCCCGCGGTGTCGCCCGCGCCGATAAGCTCAAAGCCCAGCTGTGTAAACTGACGCGAGCCACCGGCATTGCGCTGGCACTCGCGGACCACCGGCGCCTCGTAGCGCAGGCGCAGCGGCAGATCGGCCGCGCGCATGCGAGTCGAAACCAGGCGAACGATCGGCAGTGTGTTGTCGGGACGGACCACCAGCAGGCGGCCATCATCGTCAAAGAGCTTAAACGGCGTGTCCGCAATGCGCCCGCCCTCCTCGAGCGAACCCTTGTCCTCGAGCAGTGGCGTCTCGACCGGCAGGTAATGATGCTCCCTAAAGCAGCCCTTCACCGTATATGCGATCTCCTCGCGCGCCTGAGCCTCCTCGGGCAATATGTCCCGGAATCCCCACGGTGTGGCCGTCATCTGGTGAGCCTCCTCATGCTGTGTTTCATATAGAGCAGAAGACCGGCATAGCTCCGCCGGTCTTCTGGGTACTTTAGCATACTAGAGTGCTTGCGGGGAAAATCCGCCGCAACCGCTCATAGCGTATTCATTTGGAAACATAGGGCGAGCGGTTAGCAGCAGTCTCTTGTCACAACGCAAAAAGGGCGCCCGCGCAAATGCGGACGCCCTTGTGCAGGGTCGAGATATCAACCAGCCAAGATATCGGACCCGTGACCAGCTCTTAGTAGTCGAACTGGTGGTAGTAGCGGCGGTACTTGAGGTTGTGCTTGGTGACCAGCTCGTAGTTGCGCGCGAGGCGGTCGGTGGTCAGCACGGACAGGATCCACGGCGACACGATGACGCGGAAGTCGTCGTCCAGGCCCGGGATCGCGTACTCGGCGGTGTCGATGATGACGTAGTCCTCGTCGCCGGTCACGCCGCTGGTGTTGGTAGGGCGCAAGCGCCGTCTGCCAGCTTCCAGCGGAACGTACAGTCGCAGAACTCCTTGCCGCTGGCAATGGCCTCCGGCGCACGCAGCGGCTCCGTCCGTCCCGGGAAGAAGCAGCCCGCGTTGTCCTTCTCCGCCGGACAGGAGCCCTCGATACCCACGCCGGTAAAGCGGATCTTCAGCAGCTCCGTCCGGAACGTCACCGTCTTTCCCT
>USKL01000245.1 GCA_900555225.1 uncultured Collinsella sp. | reverse complement strand
GGCCGCAACGGTTTGAGCACGAGCCTGATGGGCCCCGTTCAAACCGAGGCCGTGGCCCGCGCGATGGCCGTGCTCGAGCGTTCCGCCACGATGGGTGTGATCGTCGCAGCTCCGACGGCAGGATCCGCGGGTGTTGTGCCCGGCTGCGTGCTTGCACTCGCCGATCGCCTGCAGCTCGACGACGAGCAGGTCATGGACGCGCTCTACTGCGCAGCCGCCATCGGCCTCAACCTCACCACGAGCGCCTGCGTCGCCGGCGCCGAGGGCGGATGCCAGGCCGAGGTGGGAAGCGCCGCCGCCATGGCAGCCGCCGCGCTGGTGCAGATGCTCGGCGGCACGCCCGAACAGGCGCTCGACGCCAGCTCCATCGCGCTGAGTAACCTGCTGGGCCTCGTTTGTGACCCCGTCGGTGGCCTCGTGGAGGTGCCCTGCCAAAACCGCAACGCCATCGGCGTAGCAGCGGCCTTTAGCTCGGCACAACTCGCCCTCGCAGGCATTAAGAGCTTGGTGCCGTTTGACCAGATGGCACATGTAATGCTCTCGGTGGGCCACGCGTTGCCAGCCACGCTGCGCGAGACGGCAAAGGGCGGCATCGCGCAGGCTCCGGCCGCACTTTCGGCCTGTGCAAAATGCGGTGTATGCGGATAGCGACTAAGAACGACTCAAAGGTGGGACATTTGTCCCAGCTCTTTCGAATGCCACCGTTTCCGTACCACAAACAGCAGGGCAATCGCTATAATGCAAGCCCAGTAAAAACACGATGAACCGCAAGGCGAAAATCGAAGGATATGCATACGATGTCGCAAAACGATCGAACTCAACTGATTCCCGATCCGCAGCAGCCGAGCAGGCACACCGGCGGCGTTCAGTCACCGCGTCCTATCGCGCCGAGCCACGGTCAGCAGCGTAGTGCAGCAAACGCTTCCCAACGCCCGAACCAACAGCGACAGCAGCGTCAACAACGTCAGCAGCGCCAGACAAACGGCAATGCGCCCAAGCAGCCCCCCACGCACGCTCGAGGCGATCGCGGCCCCGCGCGCAAGTCCGCCGGCAACAATAAGTCGGGCAAAAAGACGACGCTCTTTGTCGTCCTGGGTCTAATCGTCATTGTCTATATCGTAGGCATCGTAGCGTTTTCGCAGCTAGCCTACCCCAATACCACCATTGCCGGCGTCGACGTTTCGTTCTCCAACGCTTCGTCTGCCGCTACCAAGGTCAACTCGGCATGGAAACACTATAAGCTCGCCGTGACAGGCGATGACTTTAGCTGGACCTATCAGCCCGAGTCCGATGAACCCATCGTCGATGGCGAAGCTGCCGCAAAAGAGATCATCAACCACAACGAAGCCTTTATTTGGCCGGTCCGCCTTGTGGAATCCTTAAGCGGCAAAACCAAAACAACCGCGACCTCCAACAAAGTCGATCTTGATCAAGACGTCGACCTGTCCATGCTCTCCGACACCTTTGACCAAAAGAAGTTTGAGAAGGATCTGGGCGCCGCTATCGACGAGTTTAACGAGGGCCGTTCGGGCACGTTCGAGGCCAATAGCTCCTATGACGAGCAGGCCGGCAAGTTTACCGTCGAGAAGGCGCGCTCCAACGAAAAACTCAACCGCGAGCATGTCATTAAGTATGCCGAGCTCGAGCTTGCCTCGCTGGCCGAGACCGCAGATCTTTCCAAGCTCGGCAACGATGCCTATGAGCCGCTCAATGGAACGCTGACCGATGATCAAATTCAGGCCGCATGCGATGCCGCCAACAACTTTCTGGGCGTCAACGTGACCCTCAAGCTCAACGGCGAGGATGCCGGCAAGGTTGATGGCAGCTCCGTATTGCAGTGGATCAGCTTTGCCGATCCCGCCAACCCAACGCTCGATACGTCGCAGATCAGCAACTGGGCAGCCGAACTCGCCAACGGCTTTAATACCGTGGGCTCCACTCGCTGGTGGACGCGCGCCGATGGCAAGCAGTGCGCCGTCGAAGGCGGTGACTTTGGTTGGTCCATCGACAGCAGCTCGCTCGCCAAGCAGGTCGAGGACGCCATCGCTGCCATCGAGGCAGCCGCAAACGCTGGCACCGCGAAGGAAGGGGCGAGCGAATGATCGCCCGGGCCCTCGCGTGGCTATTATTAAAAATTGCAGGAAAGGAGGAGCGTGAAATGCTGGTACGTCTGTATGCAGGCGAGATCATCATGGGCCGCATCACCGAGGACAACGTCCCCGCGAAGCTGAAGGCCCGCGTGCACAAGTATCTCGTCGACATGGGCTACTTCGACGACGTCGAGGAGTAAGCCCAACAACAAGGAGGGCCGCGTCCTGCGGCCCTCCGGCTTTTATGAGGTGACACAATGATCGAAATCAACATCGGCGCGCTCGTCGTCCTACTGGGGATCCCGACGGCCGCGACCGGCTTCTGCTTCTGGATGCTCGAGCACAGGATCCAGAAGCGCGAGAAGCAAAAGGAGGCCGAGGAGGCCAAACGGCAGAAAGAGGCAGCGGCCCGAGAGCGTGCCCGTGAAGATCTCCAGATCATCACCATTCAGGGCACGTCGGCAGCCATCGCCCTCGGCGAAGCGACGGCCCGGGCCGTGCAGCGCATCCCTGACGCGCATTGTAACGGGGATATGCACGCGGCCCTCGACTACGTTGCCAAAATCAAACACGCGCAGAAGGACTTCCTCACCAGTCAGGGGATCCACGCGATCATCGACTAAGGAGGTGAGCAGCATGGCCGCAAAGAAGCGCCGGCGCAAGCGTAAAAAGAAAATCGAGACGAGCAAAAAGCTCGCATACTGGGCGGCCAGCGTGGCAACGCTCAGCGCAGCCAGCTCTCTGCTGCTCTCTGCCTTCGGGCGCGACCCGGTCGGTGAGCTGACCGGCACCATCTTCACCGCCTGCGTCGGCTATCTAATCACATACGCCGGCAAGAGCC
>USKL01000244.1 GCA_900555225.1 uncultured Collinsella sp. | reverse complement strand
CGAACCCTGGCAGCACCAAAGCCATCGAGAAAACGGCACCATCGGAGAGCTTCGACAAAATAAACGAAGACATCGTCGATCCCCAGGGCCTGGGTCCCGACCCTCAAGAACAGTTCCCCATCGACCTTGAGGTAGACGAGAACGTCCATGTTACCTGCGTGGGCAAGGACACCGACGGCTACGGGGACGCCGCGCTCGTCTTTACGGTGACCAACAACACCGGTGTCGACATGATGTTTGGCGATGTGGACTCATATGCCTACGTCAACGGCGTGGTCCGCGACGTACGCATGCGCCAACCGGTCGCCGCTGGAGAGGAAACGCGCGCCATGCTCACCTTTGTGGGCACCTTCGACGATCCGGACTTTGATGTGAACAACGACCTCAACGACATCTACCTCAACATTTGGATGTTCGAAGAGGCAACGGGCAACGTTTACTTTAGGGACCTGGTACACATCCCATAGAAGACGTTGCGACGCACTGACTAAGCAGGGCTTAAAACATAAGACGAGGGACGACCCAATCGGATCGCCCCTCGTTTGTTGCATGTCAGCTATGCGCGCAGCGCTTACTTGACCACCAGGTTGACCAGCTTACCGGGCACGCAGATGGCCTTGACGACAGTCTTGCCCTCGGTCCACTTAGCGACAGCGGCCTCGGCGGCAGCCTGCATTTCCTCGTTGGAGGCATCGCGGGCCACGTCGACGCGGCCGCGGACCTTGCCGAGCACCTGGACCACGATCTGCACCGTGTCCTCAACGGACTCGGCCAGGTCGAACTCGGGCCAGGCGGCGGTGTAGGCGTTGCCCTCGCAGCCGAGTGCCTCGTGCCACAGCTCGTCGGCCCAGAACGGACAGATGGGGGCAAGGACGCTCACGATATCCTTAGCCACGCCGTAGCACAGCGCCTTGTCGCGGGCGGTACCCTCGGTGGCGTTGAGGTAGGCGCTCGCCGCGTTGACGAGCTCCATGACGGCCGAGATGGCGGTGTTGAACTGGCCGCGATCGAAGTCCTCGGTGCACTTGGCGATGGTGCGATGACGCTCGCGATAGAGCTTCATCGCAACCTCGTCGAGTGCGGACTTGTCGAAGGCCACGTTGGCGTCGCCGGACTGGACGAGCTGCCAAACGATACGCCAGGCACGCTTGATGAAGCGGTTGGCGCCCTCAACGGCCTTGGGATCCCAGTCGAAGTCCTTCTCGGGCGGGGCGATAAACAGGATCGCCAAACGCATGGTGTCGGCGCCGTAGGGCTCGATGACCGAGCTCGGGGGCACGACATTGCCCTTGGACTTGGACATGGTGTCGCCGTTCTCGTCCTTGACCATGCCCTGGCACAGAAGGTTAGTGAAGGGCTCGTCCACACTCAGCAGGCCCAGGTCGCGCAGTGCCTTGGCAAAGAAGCGGCTGTAGAGCAGGTGCAGAATGGCGTGCTCGATGCCGCCGATGTAGTTATCGACGGGCATCCAACGGTCGGCGGCCTCGCGGGAGAAGGGCAGCTCGGTGTTATGCGGATCGGTATAGCGCAGGTAGTACCAGCTGGAGCAGGTAAAGGTGTCCATGGTATCGGTCTCGCGCTTGGCCGGGCGGCCGCAGACCGGGCAGGTGGTCTCGTAGAACTCCTTGCACTCGGCGAGGGTATCGCCGGCGCCCAGGTCCAGGTTCTCGGGCAGCGTCACCGGCAGCTGATCCTCGGGCACGGGCACGATGCCGCAGTGCTCGCAGTGGATGGCCGGGATGGGGTTGCCCCAATAGCGCTGGCGGCTGATGAGCCAGTCGCGCAAGCGGAACTCGACCTTGCGACGGCCGCAGCCCATGGCCTCGAGGTCGGCCACGATGGCAGCCTCACCCTCGGAGTGCTTACCGCCGCGCATGCCAGTGTACTTGCCGGACTGGACGAGCGTGCCCTCGGCAGCGTGAGCGCAATCCCAGTCGACGGTCTCGGCATGGAAGGTATCGATGGTCTCGCCGCTGGCCTCGACGGCAGCGCGATCGTCATCGTCCAGGATGATCGGCACGATCGGCAGGTCGTACTTACGGGCAAACTCAAAGTCGCGCTGGTCGCCACAGGGAACGGCCATGACGGCACCGGTACCGTAGTCGGCAACGACATAATCGGCAACCCACACGGGGACCTTCTCGCCGTTGACCGGGTTCACCACGTAGCGGCCGGTAAAGGCACCGTGCTTCTCGAGGGTGCCCTGGGCACGCTCGACGGCAGAGATATGCTTGGAGTCCTCGACGATCTTGGTGACGGCCTCCTCGTACTCCGTGCCCTCGACGAGCTCATGCAGGCCGGCGTACTCGGGAGCCAGGACAAAGAAGGAGACGCCAAAGAGCGTATCGGCACGCGTGGTGAAGACGGTGATCTTGCCCTCGTCGCCCTCGATGGGCTCGCCATCCTTGTCACACAGGGTAAAGTCGACCTCGGCGCCCTCGGAGCGACCGATCCAGTTAGCCTGCATCTGCTTGACGCGCTCGGGCCAGCCGGGGAGCTTCTCCAGATCGTCGAGCAACTCCTGGGAGTACTCGGTAATCTTGTAGTACCACTGCTCCAGGTCGCGCTTCTCGGGCTCGGTGCCGCAGCGCCAGCACTTACCCTCGGTAACCTGCTCGTTGGCCAGAACGGTCTTGCAAGTGGGGCACCAGTTGACCGGGTTCTTCTTGCGGTAGACCAGGCCCTTTTCCCACAGCTTCTCAAAGATCCACTGACCCCAGCGGTAGTAGTCGGGGCTGCAGGTCTTGACCATGCGATCCAGATCGTAGGAGAAGCCCATGCGCTTCATCGTGGCGAGCGCCTGATCCATGTTCTTATACGTCCAGGCGGCAGCCTGCGTGTTGTGCTTGATGGCGGCGTTCTCGGCGAAGGTGGTTCCATTTTCCTCCGGCTCCAGGTCCAGGCCCACGTCGGACTGGAGGACCACCTCCACCCCCAGCTCAC
>USKL01000243.1 GCA_900555225.1 uncultured Collinsella sp. | reverse complement strand
AACAGATGGCTTTGCCCCTTTTTGCTATGGTGCAAAGGGGCAAGGTTTCTTTGCACCAATTGTTGTTTGATGAAGGGCGGATTCTCGTATGGCGCTTCCTATGGTTTACGGCGGTCCCGGCCGGTATGTTCAGGGGCCGGGGGAGCTTTCGCGCCAGGGCAGGTATTTGTCATGGTTGGGCTGCGCTGCCTATGTCTTGTTTGACCAGGGCACCGAGGATCGGCTGTGCAGGCAGATCGTCGATGGATTTCTGGACGAAGATCTAAGCGAGCCGTTCTTTAAGATTTATGATGGTCCGTGTACGGAAGAGGCCGTTGTCGAAATGGCTAAGGAAGCCCAGGCCGAGTATTGCGACATGGTAGTGGGTATTGGCGGCGGCAAAATGCTCGATATCGCCAAGGCCGTTGCGTTTTATGCCGAGTTGCCGTTGTGCGTATGCCCCACGGCGGCGTCGATGGACGGTCCGTGCAGCGTGATTTCCGATGGCGACCTGCAGGGTGTTGCAAATGCGGTCTTTAGAAACGAGCGTAATATGGCTAACGAACAGGCCAAGGTGACCAGACAAAAGCTCGTGCAGCTCATGCGCGAGGCATAGCTAGGCGCTTGATCGACCTTGTGCAATCGAGGCGGCGATAGGCATAGGCTATTTGCCTCAAAGGTGCGCCGCGTGTAATTTGCCCGAGGCGTGGGCCGATAGCGTATCATTATCTCTTGCTTGTTTGCACTGCTCAGGGAGGGGCCGCGCATGGCGCAGGAACACGATCTGTTTGATGACATTATCGAGATCAGCAAGGGTTTCGACTTTCTTAAAAACCCGCTTGGCGGCGTGACCGATGCACTCGATCCGTCGGCGCCGCAGTGGAATCCTGCCGACTACAAGGAGCGCCCGCGCGGCAACACCATTCCGTGCTTGACCTGCAAAAACGAAAAGAGCGGTTGCACCGCGTGCATGGACGTGTGCCCGGTCAACGCTATCGAGGTCGAGGAAGACGCCATCGAGATCCTCGACTCCTGTCGCAAGTGCGGCCTGTGCGCCGCTGCCTGTCCGACCGAGGCGATCATCTCGCCGCGCCTGGCGCCTAAAAACCTGTATGACGATATCGTCTCCGCTGCTACGAGCCACGAGACCGCCTACGTCACCTGCACACGCGCCCTCAAGCGCATGCCGCGCGAAAACGAGGTCGTCGTTGCCTGCGTGGGCGATATTACGGCCGAGACCTGGTTCTCGGTACTGGCGGACTATCCCAACGTGAGCGTCTACCTGCCACTGGGCGTGTGCGATAAGTGCCGCAACACCGGTGGCGAGGACATTCTGGGCGAGGCCATTGCTACCGCCGAGGAGTGGGCGGGTACGGGCATGGGCCTGGAGGTCGACCCCAAGAGCCTCAAATGCCATAAGCGCCGCGAGTACGAGCGCAAGGAGTACATGGATAAGATTGCCCGCACCACGGGCCTGACGGTGACCAAGCTCAATCCGGCGACGGCGGCGCTGGCCTCGGTGACGCAGAAGTTGAAGGCTCACCGTCACCAGATCACGCAGCTCGAGCGCACGCTCAACACCATGTGCGGCACCACGACGACCAAGCGTCGCCGTTCGCTCACGCACGGGCGGCAGCTGGTGCTCTCGACGCTGCAGAACCACCCCGAGCTTGCCCAGAATATGCAGGTGAGCACACCGGAATGCGATTTTGACAAGTGCACGTCGTGCGGCGAGTGCGTCAACGTGTGCCCCACGTTTGCCTGCGATTTGGTGGGAAGCGGTCGCTTTGCATTGGAGTCCACGTATTGCCTAGGTTGCGGAGCCTGCGTCAAGGTGTGCCCCGAGCATGCGCTCAAGCTGGTCGAGCACGATGCGTCCAATCTGGTCGTTGTCGACCCCGAGGCCGAGGAAAAGGCCGCTCAGAAGGCCAAGGCCCACGAAGAGGCCCAGAAGGCCAAGGCCGAGGCAAAGGCCAAGCTTGACAAGATGCTCGATCAGGTGGAGAAGCTCGCGGACTAGTCAGCGAGCTCTATCTCTGCTTCATTTGCGCCGCCGTGGTGTCCGGATTCGCCCGGATGCTGCGGCGGCGCTATACTTATACTGTTTGAAGTACTGTACCAAAAGGAGCTGTCGTGTCCCTTTCCATCGGTATCGTGGGCCTGCCCAACGTGGGCAAGTCGACGCTGTTCACCGCGCTTACCAAAAAGACCGGCCTTGCCGCCAACTACCCGTTCGCCACGATCGACCCCAACGTGGGTATCGTCGATGTGCCCGATAGCCGCCTGCAAAAGCTTGCCGACATCGTCAACCCGGGCCGCATTGTGCCGGCGACGGTCGAGTTTGTCGACATCGCGGGCCTGGTGAAGGGTGCCAACGAGGGCGAGGGCCTGGGCAACCAGTTCCTGGCCAACATTCGCGAGACCGACGCCATCTGCGAGGTCGTGCGCTACTTTAAGGACCCCAACGTCATGCGTGAGGTGGGCCGCACGGGCGAGTTCGTCGATCCCGCCGGCGATGCCGACACCATCATGACTGAGCTTATCCTGGCCGACATGGGCACGCTCGAGAAGCAGCTGCCCAAGCTCGAGAAGGAGGTCAAGCGCGACAAGGAGCTCATGCCCAAGTTCGAGGTGGCCAAGCGCCTGCTTGCCTGGCTCAACGAGGGCAAGCGCGCCGCATCCATGGAGATGACCGACGAGGAGCGTGCCGCCGCCAAGGGCCTGTTCCTGCTCACTATGAAGCCCATCCTGTATGTGGCCAACGTGGACGAGGATATGCTCAACGACGATCTGGCGCCCATCGACGGCGTCAAGCCGCTGCCTATCTGCGCCAAGATCGAGGCCGAGCTTTCCGAGCTCGATCCCGAGGACGCCGCCGACTACCTGGAAAGCTTGGGCCTGGAGCAGCCCGGTCTGGACGTGCTCGCGCAGGCAGCCTACAAGCTGCTCGGCCTGCAGTCGTTCTTTACGGCCGGCGAGA
>USKL01000242.1 GCA_900555225.1 uncultured Collinsella sp. | reverse complement strand
TATTTGCGGCAACGTGTGCGAATCCAGCCCCTGCCCGGTATGCGCCGACCCGAGACGCGACCGTTCGGTGATCTGCGTGGTCGAAGAGCCCAAGGATGTGATGAGCATCGAGCGCACGCGCGAATACCACGGCCTATACCATGTGCTCGGCGGCGCAATCAACCCAATGGCCAACGTTGGCCCTGCCGACCTGCGTATTCCCGGTCTGCTCAAACGCTTAGAAGGCGATGAGGTCAAGGAAGTGATTATGGCGCTCGACCCGAATATTGAAGGCGAGGCCACCACCAGCTACTTGACCCAGCTATTGCGACCCGTAGGTGTCAAGGTCACCCGACTTGCCAGCGGCCTGCCGGTGGGCTCCGACTTGGAGTATGCCGACGAAATCACGCTGGGCAGGGCACTGGCCGGTCGGCGCGAGGCCTAAGCCAGCGTATCATTGGCGCTTTCGCCCTTGCGGCGCATCCACGGCCAGAATGCGCCGTGGCGGATGATGCGCGCGGCCTTGTGGCGTCGTGCCAACCAGATAATGAACAGTCCTGCCGCCAGTATGCCTAGACCAACACCAAGGGCGATATTGCGCGCGTCAAGCACGTCATTCGGCTCGGGGGCCGGCATCGGAATCGCCACGCGGTGCCCGGAGATAAGCAGTCGGTGCGTGTTCACGCCGTATGGCGTACAGGTCATCAAAGTGACGCGATCCTCACCCGGCACGATCTTGAGCTTCGACGTGTCATCCGGCAAAATCACCGAAATGCGGTCCACTTTGTAGCCCAAAGTTTCGCCCATGACTTCGATGTAGAAGAAGTCGCCCTCTTTCACCTCGTCCAAACGGGTGAACATCAGCGCTTCAACCAACCCGCGGTGCCCGGTAATGACCGAATGGGTGGATTTACCTCCCACCGGCAGCGACGTGCCGTACAAGTGGCCGGCACCAGAAGCCAGTGCTTCCTCGGAAGTGCCGTGATAAAACGGCAGATTGATGGACTGCTTGGGCACCTTGATTGTGCCCATCACGCCGTTGCCGGTATTAAGCAGTGACTGGTATTCCTTGTCTTTCTTTGAGGCGGAATCCTCGCCGCTGGCTTGGGATCCTCCTTGAGCGGCGGCGAACGGATCGACGGCTTCACCCAAGATAGGCTGGCCGGATTCAGCGAGCTTCTTGTTGTATGCGCGGGCCGCCGTGAGCTTGTCTTCCGCCTGCGGGTAAGGCCAGCCAGCTACTTCTTTGGCCGTGGTGGCTGTGGTGGCGGCCAAGTTGCGGTCGGACTCGAATTGCAACGCTAGCGGGAAGCAGGCCACGGCGATTGCGGCGATCAGCAGCACAATGGTGATGATGCGCATCGCCCACAGGTTGCGTTGCAGGCGTCGGCGCTCGGCCACGAGATCGCTGATATCGATGACTTCGTCAAATGGTGTTGGAACGAATGCTGCGGGCTCGGGCCGCGCTGAGGAAACGTTGTCATTTGCAGATGCGTCATCCGGCATGGCCGCGTTGTTTTCCCACATTTTCTGTGAGGCACGCTTACTCGTCGAACGTCGATGCAGCAATGCCATAGTCGCCTGTTCCTTCGCTTGATCTGCTCATGATTTGCTTATACAAGACGGCCGGGTCCGTCTTAGTCGTGCATGGCATAGGTGCTGTCGCAAATGGCAACACCGCACGCGCCACACTGCGAAACGTTACTCCGCACCAAGCCTTTCATGCAACATGCCGACGGGGCCATATAGGGGCAATGTAGGGGGCATAAGAAGTCTGAAAATGCGATACGAACAACGTTGCTACGGCTGTCAGTGATGCGGCTTACTTCGGACAAGCCGTTGAGATGCAAGGGGATGCAAAGGATTGCAAAGTATGGCAACATGATAAGTCGCAGCGTCGGCGATATTTGGCAGAGCTTTCAAATAGGGGGGTATGAATGCATAAAGAGGGAATATGTTACCTCGATAAAAGAGGCGCTATTGCTGTTTTCGTGGATGTCGGTTCGTCGTCGAGCCGTTGGTTTCGTAGGCGTGAGGGGCGTTCCCGCGTATTCTGTTTTCCGACCAAAGAAATGAATCACGAAGAACGCCTGAGCAAAAGCTCATTCGCCGGATTGCCGAACGTCAAAGGCGCGGTTGCAGAGGATGCGCGGATCACGGATTCGCCGCTGCGTTCCGAATTGGCTAGTGTGATCAGAGAAAAGATGGCACTGTCTGGGCATCTCTCTTTTTAGGTCAAGGAAAAGGGTCTGGCGATAGGCGGTGATGACGCCCATCGTGTTGGTGGCACTGTTGCTGCAAAAAGGAAAAGTCTAGTTCGTAATCTAGTGTCCAACTTCCCTAATAGGAATGGTCCAACTTCCACAACGAAAATAGTCCAACTTCCACAATTAGAATGGTCCAACTTCCGCAATAGAGTGATTTATAGGTTGATGTTTCGACGGTTTGCGGGAGGGCACATATGGCAGTGGAGAGCTCGGAGATTCAACGTGGCGAGTACCTTCCTCGAGTGGCTGATGGGTTGCTGACTCAGGCATTGCAGTCTTCTGGTGCCGTTCAGATTAAAGGTCCAAAATGGTGTGGCAAGACTGCAACGGCAGAAAGGCAGTCGGCGAGTCAGGTCTTCATGCAGGACCCGGATCGCAGTGCTACGCTGTTGGCCTTGGCTGATACAAAGCCTTCTCTCATCCTGCGAGGTGAGGAGCCGAGACTCATTGATGAATGGCAGATGGCCCCGCAATTGTGGGACGCGGTGCGTTTCGCCATCGATCGAGGGCGCGGTCGTGGCCGATTCATCCTAACTGGATCGGCGACTCCTCAACAGGAACCAGCTCATTCCGGAGTGGGAAGAATTGCCCGATTAACCATGCGTACCATGTCCTTATTTGAATCGCAGGAATCGACGGGCGTTGTTTCGTTGGGAGAGTTGTTCGATGGCAACCATGATGTTTCGGGTTTCTCCGATTTCGATATTGAAAACACCGCG
>USKL01000241.1 GCA_900555225.1 uncultured Collinsella sp. | reverse complement strand
TCGTGCAACGTTCCCGTCACTACGGTACCGACGCCCTTGATCGTAAAGCAGCGGTCAATCGGCAGGCGAGGCGCGGCATCGGTGAGCTCGGCACGGGCGCGGCAGGCATCCCAACAAGCGGCAACCTGCTCGTCGAGCGCAGCCAGCAGCCCGTCGATCCCCGCGCCGGTCTTAGACGAAACGGGCACAATGGGCGCGCCCGCAAACACGGTACCCGACAAAAAGTCATCGACATCGAGCTCGGCAAGCTCGGTCATCTCGGCATCGGCCAGGTCACACATCGTCAGCGCCACCACCATATGCGTGACGCCCAGCAGCTCCAGCACATGCACGTGCTCGCGGGTCTGCGGCATTACGCCCTCAACGGCAGAGACCACCAGCACGGCAACGTCGATGCCTGTCGCACCCTGCACCATAGCGCGCAGGTAATGCGCGTGGCCCGGCACGTCGACAAGGCCAACGATCTTGCCGCTCGGCAGCGCCAGCTCGCCAAAGCCCAGCTCCACGGTCATGCCGCGACGACGCTCAACCTCAAGACGGTCGGGATTCTTACCGGTCAACGCCTCGATCAGTGCCGACTTACCGTGGTCGACGTGGCCCGCCGTGCCTACGATAACGGGACACTCCACCAGCGCTTGAACCTCACTCATCGTGCAACCGCCTTCTCAACGCACGCGACGAGCGTCGATGCCGCCGTCTCGATATCGCGGTCGCCCACGAGCGTGCGTACATCAAACAGAATGCGGTCGTGCGAGGTTCGCGTGACGACCGGTGTGTCGAAGTCCTGGACAAGCGAGCGCTTGAGCGCATCGACAGAAAGACGCTCATCAACGAGGCGCACGGCAACGCACATGGTGGGCAGCTCGACGGTAGGCAGCGAGCCGCCGCCGGGAGTCGACGACTCCTCGACGATTTCCACCTGCACGGCACACGGGCAGCCAGCCTTATCGAGGCCCGCCACCATCAACTCGCTCAGCTTGCGTGCGCGACGCTCCAGATGAGCCTGCGGAAGCGTGAGCATGTTGAGCACCGGCACCTCGCGATGGGCCACATCCGCCCCGTCCATGTAGATACGCAGCGTGGCCTCGAGCGCCGACAGAGCCAGTTTGCCCGGGCGCAGGGCGCGCATAAGCGGATGTGACCCACAGGCCTGGACCAGGTCACGACGGCCCATGATGATGCCCGCCTGTGCTGCACCGAGCAGTTTATCGCCCGAGCACGACACTAGATCGAGCCCCGCCGAAACCGAAGCCGGCGTGGTTTCTTCGCCGCCGCGCACCAAGATATCGTCGGGCAACAGCGCGCCCGAGCCCTGGTCCTCGTAGAACAGCAGGCCATGCTTGTGAGCAAGCGCCGCAAGCTCCCGAGAGCCCACTTCCTCGTGAAAGCCCTCGATGCGATAGTTGGAAGGATGGACCTTGAGGATCATCGCCGTATCGGGCGTGATGGCGCGCTCGTAGTCGCTCAAATGCGTGCGGTTGGTGGCCCCGACCTCAACGAGCTTGGCACCCGAGGCCTCCATAACATCGGGGATACGGAAGCTGCCGCCGATCTCGACAAGCTCGCCGCGGCTGACGATGACCTCCTTGCCTGCGGCATGGGTCGCCAGCACCAGCAGCACCGCGGCGGCGTTGTTGTTGACCACAAGCGCGTCCTCGGCACCGGTGAGAGAGCGAATCAGCTGCGCGGCGTGCTCCTTGCGCGACCCGCGCGAGCAGGTGTCCACGCTGTACTCGAGCGTGCTGTAGCCGCGCGCAACCTCGGCAACGGCCTTGGCGGCCGATTCCGCGAGCGGCGCTCGACCCAGATTGGTATGGATAACCACCCCCGTGGCGTTGACGGCTGGACGCAGGCTCGGCAGCGCAGAACGATGCGCACGCCACTCGATGGCCGATGCCAGGTCGCGCTTAGAGCGCGGAGCGGCGCCGGCGCGAATGGCGGCGCGCTCCTCGTCAAGCTCGACCGTGACGGCGGCATGCACCACCGCATCGCACGTCTCCCCCGCCGCCTTCACCACCGGCCACTCGGCGAGCAGCTCGTTAACGGAGGGAATGGCGCGCAGACGGGCGCGCACCTCATCGGACATGTTCTGGCTATCGCTCATATGAGGCCTTTCAAAACCAAAGGTGAAACAATCGTTCGGACGTCAAGCAATCAGACAAATCGATCGGCTGAGTCAATCATTCGCTATTATCCTCGCGCGCCGCGATCTTTTCCACGTGAACGGCGTTTTCCTGGGTGAGCGCGGCCCCCGTCAACGGATCCCAGCGCAGCGGCGTATGGTCGAGCGGGCCAACGCCGAGCGCTTGGGCGCCATCCGCGCCGGTGCCAAACGAACGCCCACCGGGAGCAGCCGACGTAAAGATGCACGCCGGATGCAGATAGGGCGTCGTCTCCACGCGGACGCGATCGCGGCCCATGTCGCTCACCAGCTCGACGACCTCGCCATCGGCGATACCCATGCGAGCGGCGACATCGGCGTTCATCTGCACGGCGTCCAGATCAGAGCCCGCCTCGGCGGCACCGGCCGCCGCGAGCCTGCGCGAGGTGTGCGACTCAAAGGGACGGTTGCCGCTAATGAGGCGAAACATCCCCGGGCCGGGCTCCACCATGGGAGCGATCCAGTTGGGTACACGACCCAGACCGGCTCGCTCCCACACGTCGCTTGCCAGCGCAATCCTGCCGCCATCCAGGGGAATCGCCGGCTCGCCCGTACGCGACGGCAACGCAACACCCGTGTCGGCCCAGCCGCGTTCCTTGAGCTCGTCCAGATCGATCCCAAACGGTGCCACCTGGACAGCCGCCAGATCGTCAGACGTAAACTGGAAGTACTCGCCCACACCACACGCCTGTGCCAGACCAGCAAAGATCTCCCGACCGGGACGCGTGTCGTCATGCTGCACGGGCAGCACGGCATTACGGTAGAACACGCGCGCATCGTTGGTGCCTATCACCGTTCCCACGCCACGGTCGGCCTCCAGATACG
>USKL01000240.1 GCA_900555225.1 uncultured Collinsella sp. | reverse complement strand
GCGGTGGCGCGGGAGCTTGATGTGCGGTGGCCGTGGGGCGGGGAGCGTGTAAACTGGAGTAAGCAAACCGTGCCCAGCCCAAAGCGAGGTATTTAATATGTCTGACAAGCGCCGCACTTTTGCCGTTATCGACGGCAACTCGCTCATGCACCGCGCCTTCCACGCCGTGCCGCCGACCATGAACGCGCCGGACGGTCGCCCCACCAACGCGATCTTTGGCTTTCTGAACATGTTTCTTAAGATGATCGATGCCTTTAACCCCGACGGTGTGGTCGTGGCGTTTGACAAGGGCAAGCCGCGCGTGCGCATGGAGATGCTGCCGCAGTATAAGGCGCAGCGCCCGCCCATGGACCCCGATCTGCATGCGCAGTTCCCTATGATCAAGGAGCTGCTCGGTGCGCTCAACGTGCCGATTCTGCAGTCCGAGGGCTGGGAAGGCGACGATATCCTGGGAACCATGGCTCGCCTGGGTGAGAAGGCTGGCTGCGACATGCTGCTGGTGACCGGCGACCGCGATATGTATCAGCTCGTGACCGAGCATGTCAACGTGGTCTCGACCCGCAAGGGCTTGTCCGACGTGGCGATCATGACGCCCGAGAGCGTGGACGACCTGTATCACGGCATTACGCCGGCGCTCGTGCCCGATTTTTACGGTCTGAAGGGCGATACGTCGGACAACATTCCCGGCGTACCGGGCATCGGCCCCAAAAAGGCGAGCGCGCTCATCGCACAGTACGGCAGCTTGGACGAGGTCATCGCACACGCCGACGAGGTCAAGGGCAAGATGGGCGAGAACCTGCGTGCGCACATCGACGATGCCCTGCTGAGCCGCAAGGTTGCGACCATTCGCACCGATGCGCCTGTCGAGCTCGACTTTGAAGAAACGTCCTTCCCGGCGTTTTCTGCCGATGAGGTTTCCGCGGCGCTGGGTACGCTTGGTATCACCGCCATGCAGAACCGTTTCTTGGCGCTGATCGGCGGCGAGGGCGGGGCTGCTGCTGCCTCTAGTGTGTTTGAGATACCTGCTATGGTTCGCGCGGCCGCCGGCGATGCCGACGCGCTTGGTGCCGTTGCGGCTGAGGTCTCCCGCGCGATTGATGCCGGCGAGTGGGTCGCCGCCGTGGTGGACGACGACAAGGAAGAGGGCGCGCTCTTTGGACTGACGCGCACGCTGTGGTTGGCGACGTCCAAGGGCCTGTTCGCGCTCGAGGAGGGCGACGGCGCCTCCACTGCCGTAGTCGATGGCTTCAACTTCGCTCACGGTGTGATCGCCGGCGTGCTTGCGCGCCTGTTTATGGAGAGCCGCGTGGCGAGCCCGGATACGAAGGCGCTGCTGCACGAGCTTTCGCCCATCGATTCTTCTGAGCCCGAGCTCATGGATCCGCTCGCTACCGATTCCACGTGCATCTTCGACACCGTGGTCGCCGCTTACCTGTTGGATTCCGACCGCTCCGAGTTTGACGAGGCATATCTGGCCGATACGTATCTGCAGATGGCGCTGCCTGCGGCGCGCGGCGCAGAGGGTGCTGGTGAGGACGCTCCGGCGCCTGCCGCCCGTACTGCGGCTCTGACGCTGGCGCTCGTGGCGCCGTTGCGCGAGTGCATGGCCCGTGAGAATGCCGCCAACGTGTTCGATGGCATCGAGATGCCGCTCGTTCCGGTACTTGCCAAGATGGAGCGCGCGGGCATGCTCGTGGACCCCGACCGTCTGCACAGTCTGTCCGAGGGTCTGGCGACCCAGATTACCGAGGTTGAGCGCAGTATTCGCGACCTGGCGGGTGACGAGACCTTTAATATTGGCAGTCCCATGCAGCTGTCGCATGTGCTCTTTGATGTGATGGGGCTTCCGACCAAGGGCCTCAAGAAGACTAAGCGCGGCTATTATTCGACCAACGCCAAGGTACTGAGCGACCTTGCGCGTGACCACGAAATCGTGCGTCTGATCTTGGACTGGCGTGAGAAGTCTAAGATCAAGTCCACCTATCTGGACACGCTGGGCCCGCTACGCCGAGGCGACGGCCGCGTACACACTACGTACAACCAGACCATCACGGCAACGGGGCGTCTGTCCTCGAGCGACCCGAACCTGCAGAACATCCCGACGCGCTCTGAGCTGGGCCGTACCGTCAAGACGGCGTTTTCGGCAGGCGAGGGAAGCGTCTTTTTGGCGGTGGACTACTCGCAGATCGAGCTGCGTCTGCTGGCGCATCTCTCAGGTGACGAGCACTTGGTGCGCGCCTTTAACGAGGGCGAGGACTTCCATGCCGAGACGGCGGCGCGCGTGTTCGGTGTGCCGGTGTCCGAGGTAACGCCCGACCTGCGCAGTCGCGCCAAGGCCGTGAACTTTGGCATCGTGTACGGTCAGCAGGCCTACGGTCTGTCGCAGTCGCTGCATATCTCGATGGCCGAGGCGCGCGACATGATCGACCGCTACTACGAGGCCTACCCGGGCGTGCGTACGTTCCTCGACAACGTGGTGGCGCGCGCCAAGCAGACGGGCTACGCCGAGACCATGTACGGCCGCCGTCGTCATATTCCGGAGCTCAAGGCCAAAAATCCGCAACTCCGCGGCTTTGGCGAGCGCACGGCCATGAACCATCCCATGCAGGGCACCGCAGCAGACATCATCAAGATCGCCATGGCCCGCGTAAGTCGTCGCCTGGAAGAAGAAGGCTTTGCCGCCCACATGATCTTGCAGGTACACGACGAACTGGACTTTGAGTGCCCCGTCGACGAAGTCGAGCGCCTAACCACCATGGTCCGCGACGTCATGGAGCACGTAGTAGACCTCCGCGTCCCCCTAATCGCCGAAGCCAGCACCGGCATAACCTGGGCCGACGCCAAATAGGGAAGCGCCCATAAGGCGGACTAGCCTACAGCACAAGACCCCATATACTTAAGATTTGGGACAAACACTACTGGTTAATTTGTCCCACAGTAACCAAAACAGAAGGGTGCCCCTCAACAACAAGAGGCACCCTTCATTCAATTAAATT
>USKL01000239.1 GCA_900555225.1 uncultured Collinsella sp. | reverse complement strand
GAAGCGTAATGTTCGCAGACACCCGCTGCGTTCCGACCAACTCGAGCTCGGTAGTCTTCGGCAGCTTCTCATCGTTAAGGTACGGCGTGTCGTAGAGCACCTCCTTGAGCCCAAACAGATGACGGGCACCCGGCACCACGGTATAGAGTGAGCCCTCTGGCGCCAGCACGCGGGCAAACTCACGCTCGTTAAAGGGAGCAAAGAGCTCGGTCACCATATCGAAGGCGCCATCGGCCACGGGGATGTCCTTCATGTTGGCCACGAAGTAGGTCGCATCGCCGCGCTTGGCGGCCAGGCGCACCATTTCTTTGCCCAAATCAAACCCGTAAGCGTCCACGCCCTGCACCGCGCCCATGGCGCTGGTGTAGTAGCCCTCGCCACAGCAAATATCGAGCAGCGTCATGGGACAGTTCGTAGACGCGGCACGTCCAGACACCCGCTCGCGCACCAGCTCAACCATCGCATCGCGCAACGGCGCATAGTAGCCGCGGTTCAGAAAGTCACGTCGGCTGCGCGCCTGCGACTTGGGATCGCCCATGAAGTCGCCGCTCTTGGACGAGCGCAGTAGGTACAGATAGCCCTCGCGCGCACGGTCAAACCGGTGTCCGCCCGCGCATGCAGCACCGCGCTCGTTATCCGCCAGTGGCTCATGGCAAACGGGACACAACAACATGGCAACTCCTTAGCGCGAACAACACAACGCCCACCATTGTCGCACGCCTTCCCCACCTAGTCATTGGGGACGTTCTTGAAGGACTAGTCGTTTAAGAACGTCCCCAATGACTAGTCGATTAGGAGTATCATCATCTGCGCAAATAAGCACGAAAGAGCATATTAGAGATTGAGAGCGTATGGCTGACACCGTATCTAAGCACATTGACATGACCACCGGCTCGCTGTGGCGCAATATTCCCCTGTTCGCCTTCCCCGTGGCCGCCACGAGCATCTTGGAGCAGCTGTCGAACCTCATCGCCACGGTCATCATCGGTAATTTCTCGGGCGACCAGGGAACCCTCGCCATGGCGGCGGTCGGCTCCAATGTTCCGCTTACCAGTCTTATGCTCAACCTGTTTATTGGCATGTCGCTTGGCTCCAACGTGGTCATCGCCAACGCTATCGGCCGCAACGATCAGAACATGGTCAAACGCGCCGTCCATACCTCGATTTTAATGGCGCTCGTGGGCTTTGTCGTCATCGCGCTGGGCGAGATCTTTGCCGAGCCCATGCTCGCCGCGCTCAACGTTCCTGCCGAAACCATGCCGCTCGCTTCGCTCTACCTGCGCGTCTTTTTGCTCAGCATGCCCTCGATCTTGCTCTACAACTTTGAGGCCGCGATCTTCCGCTCCGTCGGCATCACCCGCATGCCGCTGCAGGCGCTTGCCGTGTCCACCGTCCTCAACATTGGCCTGGATCTCATCTTTGTCTCCATACTCCACTGGGGTGTCGCGGGCGTCGCCATCGCCACCGCCATCGCCTACACCGTCAGCGCCACCACACTCTTTATCCGCCTGCTCAAGACCGACTCCGTCGTCCGCGTCACCCCACGCGACTTGGCTATCGACCCCGTCGCCCTCAAGCGCATCGTCAAGATCGGCCTGCCCGCCGGCATCCAAAGTGCCGTCTTTGCCGTCGCCAACATCATCATCCAGTCCGCCATCAACAGCCTGGGCACCGAGGTCATGGCGGCATCGAGTGCCGCCATGAGCCTGGAGTACGTGTGCTACAACCTGCTCAACAGCTTTAGCCAGGCGTGCACCACCTTTGTGGGACAAAACCACGGTGCCCGCCAGATTGATCGCTGCACCAAAACGCTCAAGGTCTGCTTAGTCGAAGGCGGTATCGTTGCGCTCACCACGATCATCGTTATTGTCGGCCTGGGGCGCGAGATCTTGTCGCTCTTTAACAGCGATCCCAACATCGTCTCAATCGGCTATATCCGCGTGTGTTCGATCTTCCCGGCGTACGCCTTTAGCATGTTCTACGAAAACATGTCAGGCTACCTGCGCGGCTTTGGTATCTCGCTCACGCCCGCCCTCATCACCATGATCTGCGTCTGCGGCATCCGCTTCTATTGGGTGTTCTTCGTGTTCCCGCACTTCCGCACCTTTGCGAACATCATGATGGTCTACCCCATCAGCCTGGGCACCACGGCGTTCTTTATGGTCGTGGCGGTGCTACTCTGCCACCCGGCACGCACCTATCGCGCCACCCAAGCCAAAGCGACAGCCCGCTAAACACCGCACTCAACGCCACACCAGCCATTAATTGACAACATGCGAGCTCATATAGTCGATAAAGCGCCTCGTGGCGATGGGCATGGTGTCCCAGCTGCGCCAGGCGGCCACCACGTCGCGCGAGGGGGCGTGCACGATGGGACGTACGCGAATATCGGCCCGCATGCCCTCCACAGTACGGCGGTAGAGCATGCTCACGCCTAGGCCCTCCTCCACCATCGCCATGATGGTGTAGTCGTCGGTTACCTCGCTCGTCACGTGTGGCGACAGTCCATGCGCCGCAAATGCATCGAGCACCAGGCTCTGTTCGCCCTCATCCAGCAGCACAAACGGCTCGGACGCCAGATCGGCGAGCGTCACCTTTTCCTTTGCCGCCAGCGGATGCGCGGCCGGCAACAATGCCACCAACTCGTCGTGATAGACGACGCGCTTCTCGAGCCCAGCGGTAAATCCGCGTGCCGTAAAACAAAAATCAACCACGCCATCGTGCACCCATTGAGCGTTGCGCGTGTAATCGCCCTGCTTGAGGGTGAAGCGTACGCCCGGGTGCAGCGCACCAAAATCGCGGATCACGCGCGGCAGCACGGTACGACTCACGTTGGTAAACGTCGCGATGCGAATATCTGTCGACGAAAGCCCCAGCAGCTCCTGGCGCTTGCCCTCGAGCTCGGCCTCGGCGGTCACAATCTGGCGCAGGTACGGCAGATACTGCTTGCCGTCGCGCGTAAGCGATACACCCTGCTTGCCGCGCTCGATAAGCGTGGTGCCCAGCTCACGCTCGAGCGC
>USKL01000238.1 GCA_900555225.1 uncultured Collinsella sp. | reverse complement strand
CGCTCCTTGCGCAGCGCGAGTACGACAACAGCGATCTTGCCGGCGTCAACCCCAACTCGCTGCATTCGCTCGGCCGCAAGGCAGCTGCGCGCCTAGAAGTGGCGCGTCGCGAGATTGCCCGTAGCTTTGGCGCACGCGTCCGCCCGTCCGAGATCATTTTGACCAACGGCGGCACCGAGGCAAACCAGTTGGCGCTCCTTGGACTTGCCGAGGGCGCTCGTCAGCGCGATCGCAAGCGCGACCGCGTGATAGTGTCGGCGATCGAGCACGATTCGATTCTGGACAACCTGCCGCTGCTGCGTGCCACCGGCTTTACCGTCGACCTGGTACAACCCTGCCGTGCGGGCTACATTGAGCCCGCCGCGTTGAGCGACTTGTTGGGCGACGACGTAGCGCTCGTGAGCGTTATGGTCGCAAACAACGAGACCGGCGTGGTGCAGCCCATCCGCGAGCTCGCCGCCGCCGCGCACGCCGCGGGCGCCCTGTTCCATACCGACGCCATTCAGGGTTATCTGCATATTCCGCTCGATGTGCAAGAGCTGGGCGTTGACGCCATGACCGTTGCCGCACACAAGATTGGCGGCCCCGTGGCCTCCGGCGCGCTCTACCTTAAGAGCCGCACGCCGTTGCGTCCCCGCATCTTTGGCGGCGGACAGGAGGCCGGCCGTCGCGCCGGAACGCAGGACCTGCGCACGCAGCTGGCTTTTGCCGCTGCCGCCTCCGCGCTGTTGCCGACCGTGGCCCAGGAGCGCGCGAAGCTTCAAGCCTTGTCCGACAAGCTCTACGCCACGCTCACGGCCCATCCGCGTATTCATGCCACGATGGGCGACTACGCGCAGGCCAATCGCCTGCCCGGCATGGTTTCGATCTACGTTGACGGCATAGACTCCGAGGAGCTCATCATTAAGCTTGACGCCGCCGGTTTTGAGGTGTCGGCAGGCTCGGCATGCTCGAGCGGCAGCATGGACCCCAGCCACGTTTTGAGCGCGATGGGCATCGGTCGCGAGGAGGCGTCGGGCGCACTGCGCATCTCCTTCGATGACCGCGTGAATCCGGACGATCTGAACGACTTTGCCCAGACGCTGCTTTCGATCGTAGGTGCCGCATGATCGTCGCCGAACTCGAGCGCGCCCTGCTTGCACGCTATCCTATGACGGACGCCGAACCCTGGGACCACGTAGGCTTATCCGTCGGCGACCCCGACGACGAGATCCGCGGCGTGGCCTGCGCACTCGACGCTACCGAGGCCAACGTGCAGCGCGCCTTGGAAGCCGGCGCCAACGTGCTGCTGACGCATCATCCCATCTATATCAAGGCGCCCGAGGCCTTTTGTCCGCCTAGCGCGACGCGCCCCCAGTGCAGTGCGGCGCTCTACGAGGCTGCCCGCTGTGGGGTGAGTATCATCTCGTTCCACACCAATCTGGACCGCTCGCATGAGGCTCGCGTTTGCCTAAGTACGCTGTTGGACGCCGCACCCGCAAGCTCGCTGGAGCACGTGGACGACCCCGAAGCGACCGGCCTGGGCGCGTTTGCAACGCTGAACGACCCCTGCAGCCTGCGTGACCTTGCCGCGCGCGCCGCAGCGGCGTTTGGCAGCGACCCACGCGTGTGGGGCGAGGCCGATCACACGTGCCGCACCGTCGCCATTTTGGGCGGCTCCCTCGGCGACTTTGGCGAGCTTGCCATCGCCGCCGGTGCGGATGTCATCGTAACGGGCGAGGCGGGCTATCACGTGGCGCAGGACCTAGCTCTGCGCGGTCTGGGCATCATCCTGCTCGGCCATGACCGCTCCGAGGAGCCGTTCGTTGATATATTGATGAACTCTGCAGTTGACGCCGGGGTCGACCCCCGTCATGCGATTAAAATACTGAACCCTTGCCAATGGTGGACTGTGACAAAAGGAGAGAACTTATGAGCGCCGGCGCTACGCTACTCAAGCTGCAACAGATCGATTTGGAGCTCGCCCGCAACAAGAGCGAACTTGCCAATATGCCGGAGCTCAAGGAGCTCGCTTCCAAGCGCAAGACCTACGTTAAGCTCAAGGCCGAGATGACCAAGCTCTACGCCCAGCGCAAGGACCTGGATATTGAGCTCGACGATCTCAACACCACCGAGATTCAGACCAATAACGCCATCGAGGCCGCCAAGAAGCGCCACGTTGATGGCTCTGACTACCGCGAGGTTCAGGACCTGGAGAACGAACTCGCCACCCTGGCCAAGCGTCTGGACAAGATCGAGCACACCCGCAAAGATGTCGTCGTCGCCCACAAGGAGGCGCTCGACCGCGAGGCCCGTGCGCAGGCCATCATCGCCAAGTTCGAAGAGGGCGTAAAGGCCGACACCAAGGCCGCCCGCGCCAAGGCCGCCGACCTCCAGGCTCAGATTGATGCCGCCACCAAGGAGCGCACCGCGCTTGCCGCCACGCTGCCGACCGACGTGCTCACCGATTATGAGCGCTTGCTCAAGCAGTTCCGCGGACTGGCCGTCGAGACCATCAAGGGCAACATCCCCACGGTCTGCCACACCGCGCTGCAGGCGTCGTCCATGAGCGACCTCAACCACGACGGTAGTGAGATTACGCACTGCCCGTACTGCCACCGCCTGCTGGTGCTTCCCAACAAGGAAGCCTAAATGATGACGGCGGCATCCAACAATTTAATGCAACTTGAGGGAAAAACGATCCTGCTGGGCATTACCGGCGGGATCGCCGCCTATAAGTCGTGCAATATCGTGCGCCTGCTGCAAAAGCGCGGCGCGCGCATCGACATCGCGGGAATGCAGATGCACCTCTTCAACCCGAAGGAATCCGCCAACATCGCGGCGGGCAAAAAAATCCAGACGCCCGACAGGGTTTTCGGCAGCATGGACACCGTCGCGAAAACGGGGCTTCCCATCCACATGAGCGAAATCACCGTGACGGCGCCCGGAACCTCCAAGAGGGACTGGGACGTGCAGGCGGTGATAGCGCAAAACCTCTACCGCGCGTGGTTCAGCCACCCGAACGCCATGGGCATAACGTGGTGGAAT
>USKL01000237.1 GCA_900555225.1 uncultured Collinsella sp. | reverse complement strand
ACGACATCGACCACTTTGGCAACCGCCGCATCCGTACCGTCGGCGAGCTCGTCGCCAACCAGTTCCGTATCGGCATGAGCCGTATGGAGCGCGTCGTCCGTGAGCGCATGAGCTCTCAGGACATCGACGAGATCACCCCGCAGTCGCTCATCAACATCCGCCCGATCGTGGCCTCCATCAAGGAGTTCTTCGGTTCCTCGCAGCTCTCGCAGTTCATGGACCAGGCGAACCCCCTGACCGGTCTGACTCACAAGCGCCGTCTGTCCGCACTCGGCCCTGGCGGTCTTGCCGGCCACAAGTCCGGCTCCAGCCGCCGCACCAACGTGCCGACGGCCGTCCGCGACGTTCACAACTCGCACTACAGCCGCATGTGCCCGATCGAGACCCCCGAAGGCCCCAACATCGGCCTGATCGGCTCGCTCGCCCTCTACGCCCGCGTCAACGAGTACGGCTTCATCGAGGCCCCGTTCCGTCGCGTCGAGAACGGCGTTGCCACCGACCAGATTGACTGGATGACCGCTGACGAGGAAGAGAAGCACGTCATCGCGCCGGCCAACACGCCGCTCGATCCCAAGACCAACGAGTTCATCACGACCGATGCCGAGGGCAAGATCGTCCGTCCGCACACCGTGATCGCCCGTACCCGCGACTTCGACGGCTCCTTCGGCGCTCCCGCCGACGTGCCTGTCGAGGACGTCGACTACATGGACGTCTCGCCGCGTCAGATGCTCTCCGTCGCAGCCACGCTGATCCCGTTCCTCGAGCACGACGACGCCAAGCGTACGCTGATGGGCGCTAACATGCAGCGTCAGGCCGTGCCGCTGGTTCACCCTGCCGCTCCCTATGTCGGTACCGGCATGGAGCGTCGCGCCGCTCTGGACTCCGGCGAGGTCACCCTGGCCAAGAACGCCGGCGAGGTCATCTTTGCCGACGCCGCCAAGATCATCGTCAAGCATGCCGGCGGCATGGACGAGTATCACCTGGCCAAGTACCAGCGCTCCAACCAGTCCACCTGCATCAACCACCGTCCGCTCGTGCGCGTCGGTGACACCGTTGAGCAGGGCGAGCCCCTGGCTGATGGTCCTTCGACCGATCATGGTGAGCTCGCACTGGGTCAGAACCTCACCGTGGCATACATGCCGTGGGAAGGCTTTAACTACGAGGACGGTATCGTCGTGTCCGAGCGCCTGGTGGCCGAGGACCTGCTGACGACCATCAACATCACCCGCCACGAGATCGATGCCCGCGACACCAAGCTCGGCCCCGAGGAGATCACCCGCGAGATCCCGAACCTCTCCGAGGATATGCTTGCCAACCTCGACGAGGACGGCATCATCCGCATCGGCGCCGAGGTCGGCCCTGGTGACATCCTGGTCGGCAAGGTCACGCCTAAGGGCGAGAGCGCTCTGACCGCCGAGGAGCGCCTGCTGCGCGCCATCTTCGGTGCCAAGGCCCACGACGTTCGCGACACCTCCCTTAAGATGCCTCACGGCGCTTATGGCCGCGTCATCGACGTCGTCCGCTTTAGCCGCGAGAACGGCGACGACCTGGCCCCCGGCGTCAACGAGCAGGTGCGCGTCTACGTCGCCCAGCGTCGTAAGATCCAGCAGGGCGATAAGATCGCCGGTCGCCACGGCAACAAGGGCGTTATCTGTAACGTTCTGCCGGTCGAGGACATGCCCTACATGGCTGACGGTACCCCGATCGACGTTATCCTCAACCCGCTGGGCGTTCCTTCCCGTATGAACGTCGGCCAGCTGCTCGAGTGCCACCTTGGCTGGGCTGCTGCCTGCGGTTGGGATACCGAGGATGCCGACTCCGACAAGTATGTCCCCGGTCCGTTCTTCGTCTCGACGCCCGTCTTCGACGGCGCCAAGGAGGACGAGATCGCCGAGGTCATCCGTCGCGCCAACAAGAACATGCTCAACAAGGCCACCGCTGCCTTTGGCGATCACATGCGCCCCGAGTTTGTCACCCAGCTTGACGAGCGCGGCAAGACCCGCCTGTTCGACGGCCGCACCGGCGAGGAGTTCCGCGAGCCTATTACCGTGGGTACGTCCTACATCCTCAAGCTCGGCCACATGGTCGACGACAAGATCCACGCCCGTTCGACCGGCCCTTACAGCCTGGTTACCCAGCAACCGCTGGGCGGCAAGGCTCAGTTCGGCGGCCAGCGCTTCGGCGAGATGGAAGTTTGGGCACTGTACGCATACGGTGCTGCCAACGTCCTGCAGGAGATCCTGACCGTCAAGTCCGACGATACCGTGGGCCGCGTCAAGACCTACGAGTCCATCGTCAAGGGCGAGAACGTCCCGGTTCCGGGTATCCCCGAGTCCTTCAAGGTTCTCGTCAAGGAGATCCGTTCCCTCGCACTGGACATCGAGCCCATGCACGATGCCGACGAGGACGCCTCCGCCCCTGTGACCGCCGAGGAGACCTCTGCTCTCGACGACCTGGCTGCGCTCGCCGGCGTTGACACCGACGTCGAGGCCCAGGATGCCGAGACCGCCGAGGCACCCGAGGCTGTCGCCGCCACGACCACTGATAAGGAGTAGTTGACTGTGGCAGATTTCGAAGCTACTGATTTTGACTCGGTAAAGATCTCCCTTGCCTCCGCCGACCAGATCCGTTCCTGGTCGCACGGTGAGGTCAAGAAGCCGGAGACCATCAATTACCGTACCCTCAAGCCCGAGAAGGACGGCCTGTTCTGCGAGAAGATCTTCGGTCCCGCCAAGGACTGGGAGTGCTCCTGCGGCAAGTACAAGGGCATCCGCTTTAAGGGCATCGTCTGCGAGCGCTGCGGCGTCGAGGTCACCTCGGCCAAGGTTCGTCGCGAGCGCATGGGTCACATCGAGCTCGCCGCTCCCGTGTCCCACATCTGGTACTTCAAGAGCCCCACGAGCTTCCCGATGAGCCGTATGCTCGACATCAAGTCCAAGGACCTCGAGAAGGTTCTGTACTTTGCCAGCTACATCATCACCGAGGTCGACTACGAGGCTCGAGAGGCCGACGCTGACGACCTGCGCGAGG
>USKL01000236.1 GCA_900555225.1 uncultured Collinsella sp. | reverse complement strand
TTTTTGCTACCGATATGCCGGGATTCGAACCCGACAGGGTGCGAATCCCGGCATCATCGCAAGGCCTGTGGTCAAAAAATGGCAAATATGAGTACTGTTACCATTTTAGTTACAGCGATTTCATGCCTTCAGAAGGCGATTTAGCCGTCGGGCGTCCTACGGCGGAAAAATTGCAGACGTTTATCGGCTAAGTACTTGGACATATGTTGCGTAACACTACATATTTTGCAAATAAATAATGTTACAGGACTTGTGACAGTACTCATATTTGCCACTTTTTGACCACAGGGGCATCTACCGCGCGAAATCGATATGTCAAATCTGCCAAAAACGGCCCATAACAAAAAAGCTCCCATTGCTGGGAGCTCTTTCAATCAATGGTGCGGGCGAAAGGACTTGAACCTTCATGGGGTTGCCCCCATACGGACCTGAACCGTACGCGTCTGCCAATTCCGCCACGCCCGCGTGCAGGAATTAGAATAACGGAGCGCCACCACGAACGCAAGAACTATTTTTGAAAAAGTTTGCAGGCATTTTCCCAAGCGGCTTGCGCGATTGTTTCGGCATCCTCACCAGTGCGATCGACACGGTCGTTAACCAGCGTGTTTGCCGTAATAGAAATCATTGCGGGCTCGCATTCAAGACCGCGGATGGGCTCCGGAGCCATATACGGGCAATCCGTCTCGAACAAAATTCGATCGAGTGGGGTTGCCGCAAATGCCTCGCGCACGTCGTCTTTGCGCTTAAAGGTGGCCGCACCGCCATAGGCGATATAGCAGCCCAGCTCCACAAAGCACTCCATCGTGGCGCGGTCCTCGCCAAAGCAGTGCAGCACACAACCGGCCTGGGGCACGCCCACCTCACGAAGCACGTTGTAGGCGTCCGCGTGCGAGGTTCGCTCCTGGTCCGTGTCCTCGTGACGCAGATGCAGCTCCACCGGCACGTTACGGCACACGGCAAGCTCGAGCTGGCGCGCCATGCAGTCAATCTGCACGTTATGGGGTGCCGGCGCGATATCGTCGTCATAGTCCATGTGGTAGTCCAGGCCGATTTCGCCAATACCGGCGCATAAGGGGTCATCGAGTGCGGCAACGACCTGTGCGTGAACGTCGTCGGTATAGTCCGGCGCGCCATACGGATGCACGCCGGCAAGATACTTGATCTGCGGGATATCCTGCATCGGCAGAATTTCGCGCACGAGCCAGTCGCTATAGTCCGTCACGCTGCGCTTGTCGGCGATGGGGTCGAGCATCGTCACCAACAGGTCGACGCCCGCGGCTTTGGCACGCAGGAGCGTCTCGGGCACATCCTTGCCCCAGAACGAAAGCAGATGTGCATGCGTGTCGGCAAGCGGCGCCAAGGGCACGGGACAAGCAACCGTCTTCTTTTTCTTGGTAAACGTCACGCGTTCGGCATTAAGCGTCATGGATTAGCTCCTGGGCCAGGCGGACAAAGTCGGCAACATCAAGCGTTTCGGCGCGCGTGGTGGATGCGATACCGCAAGCCTCAAAGGCGGCATCGAGCACGTCCTTGGCAAAGCCGTTGGCGCTCATGGAATTGCGGATGGTCTTGCGACGCTGAGCAAATGCAGCATCAATCACGTGGGCCACAAATTCGCAATCGAGTCCTTCGGGCACCACGCCGTCAACACGGTCGATACGCACGACGGCCGAGTCCACGTGCGGCACCGGCATAAAGCAACGCGGCGGCACCTCAAAGCGACCCGTCACCTGCGCATACAGGCCGAGCTTTGCCGTATAGCCGCCATAGGTCTTGTTACCCGGCACTGCGGCAATGCGATCGGCAACCTCCTTTTGAACCATGACGACGGCGCGCTTGAGCGCGGGCATCGTCTGGAAGAACTGCAAGATGATCGTCGCCGCCACGTTATAGGGCAAGTTCGCGACAAATACCGTGGGCTCGCCGCCGGCAGCCTGCTCAATCTGCTCCGGGCCCACCTTAAGCGCGTCGCCCATGATAAAGCGGAAGTTGGCATAGTCGGCGGCGTGGGCGTCGAGCACCGGTTCGAGCTCAGGATCGGCCTCAATGGACGTAACGCACGCCGCTTCCTGCAGCAACGCAAGTGTCAACGTACCGCAACCCGGACCCACCTCGAGTACGCGCTCGTCACCTGCAAGCTCGGCAAGCTCGCAGATACGCTCGATCACATGATTGTCGATTAGAAAGTTCTGGCCCAGGCGATGCTTGGTCGCAAGGCCAAACTCCTCTAGCAGCTCCCTGGTGGCCGTGGGGTTTGCCAAAGGCGAAGTTGTCATGGTTGCCTCCTTAGCATGATGGCGGCGTCTTGAAACAAAAGGGCATGGACCGTGGTGGCCATGCCCTTACAGCTAAACAGCAAATTGCCGATATGGCGCTCGCGCGGTCTCTACGCCAGACGCGGGAACAGCGGATCGCCCTTCTCGACGGGCTGACCACCAGCAAGCAGGCCCCAAGCGCAAATGCCCTTGAGGTCGTCGCTCGCGGCCTCGTCCTCGCAGGACAGGCGGCGCAGAGCCTCGGCAGAAGTCTGGGGCATGAGCGGCATCAGCAGGTGAGCGGCAATGCGGATGGCCTCGAGCAGGTTGTAGATCACAAACGCCAGCTCGTCAGCCTTGGCCTCGTCCTTGGCAAGTGCCCAAGGCTCGGAGTCCTCGATGTAGTGGTTGGCGGCGTGGATGAGCTCCATGACCTCGTCCTTGGCTCCACCGTAATCGAGCACGTCCATCTTGGCCATGTAGCGCTCGACCAAACCGTCGGCAATCTTTGCCAGCGGGTTGTCGAACGCATCGAACGATGCGGGCTTGGCGGGCGCGCAACCGTCAAAATACTTGCCGCTCATGTTGAGCGAACGCGAGATGAGGTTGCCCCAGCTGTTGGCCAGGTCGGCGTTGTAGACCTGCTCCATGCGGTCGAAGCTGATGGCGCCGTCGGTGCCGGGGCGCAGGGGCAGCCAGATGTCGGCTTCCTTGCCCAGGTTGGTCATACGCGGGTCAACGATGATGAACTTCTCGGCCTTCGCAGCGGCGTCGA
>USKL01000235.1 GCA_900555225.1 uncultured Collinsella sp. | reverse complement strand
GCGATTATCGCGGAGCTGCTCGTCCTTGTCCATGACCATAACCTCATCGAAGAAACGGTCGATGGGCGCGCGCAGGGCGGCGAGGGCGGCAAATGCGGCCGGATAGTCCTCGGCAGCAAGGGCAGCATCGACAGCAGTCTGAGCAGCCTCGGAAGCATCGGCAAGCGCGAGCTCGGCCTCGCCCATCAGGCTGCGGTCGTACTCCGCGCCCAGCTCGGACTTGGAGATATGCGCGGCACGGGCATAGGCCGTAGCCAGGTTGTCAAAGGTCTCGGCATCGTTCTTGCGGGCCTCGTCGAGGGCGGCGCAGCGGGCGAAGAAGACGGACGGGGCGATGATGTGCACCGCGGAGACGGCGGCAACGGTATCGGCCGGGATCTTTTCGTCGCGGGCCATGCTCACCAGGCGGCCATGGAAGAAGTCGCGAACCTGCTGGGCGACTTCGGCGGCGTCAAACTCAATGCCCTGCTCACTATAGAGCTCGAGCGCAAAGTCGATAAGCGACGTGGGGTCGATCGGCAGGCGGTCGCGCAGGATGTTGATGATGCCGATAGCGGCACGACGCAGCGCATAGGGGTCCGAAGAGCCGGTCGGGGGCTCGCCGATGGCAAAGATACCGGCGATGGTATCGAGCTTGTCGGCGCAGGCCACGATGCAGCCAGCGGTGCCCTCGGGCAGCTCGTCACCGGCAAAGCGGGGACGATAGTGATCGCGAATGGCGTGGGCGACCTCGTCGTTCTCCCCCATCGCGGTCGCGTAATAACCGCCCATCACGCCCTGCTGGCTCGTGAACTCGACAACGGCGTTGGACACCAGGTCGGCCTTGCACAGGTGCGCGGCACGGCCGGCATCGGCGGCAAGGTGGGCGCCCAGATGAGCCTCGCGGGCAATAGCGAGCGCGAGCTGCTCGATGCGCTCGGACTTGGCGAGCACGCTACCGAGCTTCTCCTGGAAGGCAACCTTGGCCAGACGCTCACGGAACTCGTCAAGGGAAATCTTCAGGTCCTCCTCGTAGAAGAACTTGGCGTCGTCCAGACGGGCGCGCACGACGCGCTCGTTGCCGTCGATCACGCGCTCGGCATTCTCGGGCTTGCTGTTGGAGACGACCACGAACTCACGCGTGAGCTTGCCCTCGCCGTCATAGATCGGGAAGTAGCGCTGGTTGGTGAGCATGGACTCGCAGATGATCTCGTGCGGGACCTTGAGGAACTCCTCATCGAAGGTACCAACGAGCACCGTCGGCCACTCGCAGAGGTTGATGACCTCCTCAAAGACCTTCTTGGGCGTATCGACATGGCAGCCGAGACGGGCAGCCTCGACCTCGGCGATACCGGCAAGGATGGCCTCGCGACGACGCTCGGCAGAAAGCACGCCGGCGTCCTCGAGCACCTGCTCGTAGACGGCGGGGCTGGCGACCACATGGTCACCGGGGCCAAGCACGCGATGACCACGCGTGGTATTGCCACTCGTCACGTCGGCAAACGACACGGGCACAACGTCCTCGCCCAGAAGGCAGCAGATCCAGCGGACCGGACGAACAAAGGTCGCATGCTCGTGACCCCAGCGCTGAGAGCGGTAGTTGGGCCACTGCAGGCCAGCGATAGTCTTCTCGCACAGGGCCGTCAGGATCGGGGTGGCCGGGGCGGAAGGGATGTTCTTCTCGGCAAAGACGTACTCACGGCCGTCGGTGTCCTCGCGACGGACCAGATCCTCGGCAGCCACACCGCACTTGCGGGCGAAGCCCTGGGCGGCCTTGGTGGCGTTACCGTCGGCATCGAAGGCGATGTTGGCCGCGGGGCCGCGCTTGACCTCGTGAACCTCGTCGGTCGCGGTGGCGACGTCGGCAACGAGCGCAGCCAGGCGGCGCGGGCTCGAGATCACGCGGACCTCGCCGTGGGCCAGACCGGCCTCGTCGAGACCCTTGGCGATCATGGTGCCAAGCTGCTTGACGGCATTGTTCAGCGGTGCGGAGGGCATTTCCTCCGTACCGATCTCAAACAGGAAATCCTTAGCGTCTGCCATGGCTTACGCCACCTCGCCTTCCTGGTCGGCATTCTCGTTGACTCCGGCGACCTCGGCCATATAGGCCTCGCAGCACGCCTTGGCGACGGCGCGGACGCGCAGGATGTAGTTGGCACGCTCGACCGCGGACAGAGCGCCGCGGGCATCGAGCAGGTTGAAAGCGTGGCTGCACTTCATGACGCAGTCATATGCCGGCAGCGACAGCTTGCGCTCCAGGCAGGAATGGCACTCGGCCTCGTAGTCATCAAACTTCTGACGCATCATCTCGACGTTTGCGACCTCAAAGTTATAGGCACTGAACTCGCGCTCGTTCTCAAGGAACACGTCGCCATAGGTCATGGGCGTGCCGTCGGGCAGGTAGCTCCACACCAAGTCGTAGACCGAGTTAACGCCCTGCGCATACATGGCAATGCGCTCTAGGCCATAGGTGATCTCGACGGGTACGGGGTCGACCTCGATGCCGCCCACCTGCTGGAAGTACGTAAACTGCGTGACCTCCATGCCGTTGAGCCAGACCTCCCAGCCAAGGCCCCAGGCGCCGAGCGTCGGGCTCTCCCAGTCGTCCTCGACAAAGCGGACGTCATGGTCGTTGGGGTCCAGACCGATAGCGGCAAGAGACCCCAGGTAGAGCTCCTGGGCGTTAACCGGAGAAGGCTTGATGAGCACCTGGAACTGATAGTAGTGCTGCATGCGGTTGGGGTTCTCACCGTAGCGGCCGTCAGCCGGGCGGCGGCACGGCTGCGGATAGCAGGTGCGCCAGGCGTTGGGCCCGAGGCTGCGCAGCGTAGTGGCGGTGTGGAACGTGCCCGCGCCCACCTCGCTGTCGTAGGGCTGCATGACGACGCAGCCCTGCTTCGCCCAGTAGTGCTGCAGGTTCAGGATGATGTCTTGGAAGGAAAGCGATGAAGCGTTCATGCCTCTAATATCCCCTCGTCGAAACGATTACACGGTTAGGTACTGTACTATAGCGGTTTTTAGTCGATAGCGCCGATGCGGTTGAGCGGCCAGTAGCGCACAAGCGCCACAGCGATCAAATCAGAGCGATC
>USKL01000234.1 GCA_900555225.1 uncultured Collinsella sp. | reverse complement strand
CGCCTGCACAGCAGGCTGACCCCCTGACGGCCCACCCAAAGATTGTTAAAGCGACTGGCTCAGGCTGGTCGTTTTTTGTTGACCTCGCATGGGGTCGAACCCGAAAGGGCACAGCCGCTTTCACAGATCGAGCCTACCCTGGGGATCGGTAAAACCGTCAGTACCCTCCTTGAGTTTCTTCTCGTCTGTCTTCACGCGACGCTCGAGCTTTTTTGTATCCTCGGCAGGCGGTAGGTTCTCGGGGACAATTCCGCGGTCGATGAGGCTGCCACGCACGCTTGTGTTGTTCTCGACGTGCTCTTGCTTGATCTGGTCCAGGCCGTACAGGTCGTGTTCCTCGGCGTTGAAGGCCGTCATCGAGTTCGAAAGGTCCTTTGCTTTGATGAGGACATCGGCTAACCTGTCCGCCAATGCCGCTCTCTTGGGTACGCCGAGCTGCTGCTTCATTTCCGCCGTGCTTCTGCCGCCGAATAACGCCTCATCGCCCTTCGACTTGATGATCGCGAATCCTTTGGAGTCCACGCCGCGTTTGAACGCAATACCCGAGAGCTGTTTCTCTGAATCGGATAGCGAGTGACGCGCCTGCAAGCGCTGAATCTCTGCGAAGCGCTGCTCTATGAGCTCTTGGCGGCGCGTCTGCACGGCAAAGTATGCCTGGGCGAGCGCGATCTCTGGCTTGTTTGAATCTCCGTTCTGTGCGATTAAATAGCATGCATAGCGCGTAAGTTTGTAGTCTTTAACCGCGCGAGCGGCGACACCGGCAGTTACCATTTTCGTGGTGTCACGAAAATGGGAATCAACTGGAGTTTTGTTTGTTTCGCATGAGACTTTTGCCCTCTTAACAACTTCGGCGAAGTTCTCCCATCGAGTGTACCCCATGGGTTCCATTAAATCGCGTGCGAGCCAATACTCAACGCCGTCTTCCACATTGGCGTAGCTATCAAGTTCGATACGCCACTTCTCGATATCTCTACTGTCCATATCTCCTCCTCGCTGGTCTATTTTCTATGCGGGCTTTGTCCGCTCTGTATTCAGAATAAGGATACGCTGTCGTGCGGACACGAATGGGCCCCGTGCTGCTTCGAGCTCACGGGGCCCATGGATATCGATTGGTTGTGTTCTGCTTTAGATAGGTGTCCGGTTTAATCCGCTCGATAGTGCGACCCGAGACTTTCGGTTCGCTTGCGCATGGCTTTGACCATTTCCTGTGCCAGCTGAATCTGCGATTGCAGGCGGGCGAGGGCTGCGACTTCGCTGTCCTGGGCTTTCTGTGTGCTCAAGGTCGTTGCCTCCGTCTTCAAGCCCTCAAGCTCGTGTAGTGCCTCGGATAGGCCTGTTTCGGTCCTGTTGATCATGCAAAAGGTGCTCATCGTGTGCCTAAGGCTGTGTGTCAGGCGTTCGGCATCTGTTGTGGCAATGCCGTACTGGGGGAGGGTGATATCCGCCTTCAGGGCCGCCTCAGGCTCTTTCTGCGCTGTGAGGGCTGCCGATGCGCCCGCGATACGTCCGAATACGATGCCGTTGGCGCTTGACAAGCCACCAATGCGGTCGGCGCCGTGCATGCCGCCTGTCGCCTCGCCGCAAGCGTAGAGGCCCTCAACGCCCGTGTGCGCGGTCTTATCGATCTTGATGCCGCCGTTAGCGGCGTGGGCATACATCGCAACGCGCATCTCGTCAGTCGGGGCGATGCCGTGCTCGTCTTGCAGCCAGGTGGCAAAGGTCTGCACAAACTCTGGGACATCCTCGCGGGGGAAGTCGTAGTGGAGTGCCAGGCCTTCGACACCTGCCTGATCGATGACGAGATCGATAGCGCGGGAGGCCAAGCGTGACGTGAAGGGACCATATCCAGAGCGCTGCTCGAGCAGGTCGTTCAGCTTGTCGTCGGCAATATCTACCGGCTGGTCTACATGCACGTAGCGCCAGGTTTTCTCGTTGAAGACCAAGTTACGCCTGGGCTCGATGAAGCCGGGCATCATCTGCATGAACTCTATATTAGTAAGTGTTGCGCCGTGCGCCAGTGCGATGGCCTGCGAGGAGCTGAGCACATCAGCCGACGTAAGGCTGCGCTCGAACAGGCCGCCTGTGCCACCGGCTGCGATGATCGTGGCCTTGGCAGCAAAGGGCACGATTCGATTTTCGGTAAGGTCGTAGAGTACGGTTCCGGTTATTCTGCCGTTCGTGTCCTCAACAAGGTCGATAAGCTCATGGCGGGGGAGCAGGCGAATGCCGAGCGACTCGATCCAGGTCGTCAGAGCGTCCTCAAGGGGCTTGCGGGTGAGGCCGCGCCACATGCGCGTCTTGTGGTCAAAGCAGGGGATAAATTGCTTTTGTTGAGCACTCTTGGCGCTTTGCGGACGCTGGAGCTCAACGCCCAGGTCTTGCTCGAGCCAGTCAATCGCTTGGGGAATGCCGTGGACGAACGTTTGGACGAGTTCGGGGTCGGCGACACCGCCGCCGACGGTCTGGATGGTGTCGATGAGGTCCTGCTCGTCGTCTTCGTCGACGGGACCGATGAGGCCGAGGCCCCAGGTACCCGGGAAGAAGCTCGATCCACTCATGGTCTTGCCGGCGCTTGCCACAGTGACGGTTGCACCCGTGCGTGCCGCTTCGATGGCGGCACAAAGGCCCGCAATGCCAGATCCAATTACCAGTACATCAGTCGATTCCATCGGATTCCTTTCTCGTCCGGCGCATTGTCGCACGGGTGATCGGCAATGGGGCCGCAAAGACCCGTCAAATCGGTAAAGGGCAAATATGGCAGGTGGGCGTCATGGACGCTCTGACGCTCCATCTCTTCACATCTCGTATTTCGCCCCAGCTGATATATCGGCATTAGATACCCTGCGCCAGCGCAAACAAAAAGAGCCACTACCTCGAAAGGTAGCGGCTCCAAAGCTCAACTATCTGAGCATCGCGCGGGCGCGATTAGGCCTTGAGGGCCTCTTCGACGGCGACAGCGCAGGCGACGGTGGCACCGACCATGGGGTTGTTGCCCATGCCGATGAGACCCATCATGTCGACGTGCGCAGGCACGGAGGAAGAACCGGCGAACTGGGCGTCGGAGTGCA
>USKL01000233.1 GCA_900555225.1 uncultured Collinsella sp. | reverse complement strand
TGACGGCGAGGGCGCTCCCATTCATGTCGCGAACTTCTGCGAGCTTTCCACGATGGGTTTCTATGATGGCCTTAAGTTCCATCGCTATGTGCCCGGCTTTGTCATTCAGGGTGGCGACCCCAATACCCGCGATATGTCCGGCGCCGACGTCGCTGCCGGTCTTGAGGGCCCCGACGGCATGCCCGGTACCGGTGGCCCCGGCTACTGCATCAAGGGCGAGTTTGCCACCAATCCGCGCAACAGCCATGTCGATGGTGCCCTTGCCATGGCACGCTCCATGGATCCCGATTCCGCGGGTTCGCAGTTCTACTTCTGCCTGGGTGCCCAGCATAACCTCGATTCCGGTTACACCGTCTTTGGTACCACGGTCGAGGGTCTCGATGTGATTTCGCAGCTGCGTGCCGGCGACGAGATCGTCCATGTCGAGATCGTTCACGAGTAAAGGGGACTTCCTTGAATAGCCAGCTGATCCAACAGGGCCGCGCCGCTTACCGCGCGGGTGATTTTTCCGCTGCAGCCCAGATGCTTGGGGCGGCAAAGACTCCCGATGAGATTATGGGCGAGGCCGATCACCTTCGTGGCAACGCCTTGATGCACCTGGGCATGTATGCCGAGGCCGCTGAGGCCTATGCCGCCGCCCTCAACGACGGCACCTATGGCAAGCGCGGCGCGCTGCTCACCAACCGCGGCAAGGCACTCGCCGCCGTGGGCGACTACACGACGGCCGCTCAGGCGTTCTCTGCTGCTACGCAGGACGCTTCCTATGCCACGCCGTTCAAGGCCTATCTGGGCTTGGGTAACGCGCTGTTTCAGTCGGGCGACTATGCCAACGCGGGTACTGCCTTCCGTCAGGCTGCCATCGACGGCGCCAATCCGGCTCCTGCCGCCGCACTCGGCGAGCTCGGTCGTTGCTTCATTAAGCTCGGCCGTCCGGCGGATGCCGTGGAGACCTACCGCACGGCTATCGACTTTGCCGGCCCCCGCGACGACACGCGTGCGCTCAACGCCGGCATGGGTCAGGCACTTTCTGCCGCCGGCCGCCCCTCCGACGCACTCGACGCCTTTAACGCCGCTACTGCCGATGGCATCTACCAGCTCACCTCCGAGCAGGCCGATGAGCTTGCCCGCGTTCACGATTCGCTTGCCGCGCTATCCGCCCAGACGGCTATGGCCACGGCTCCGGCGCCCGCGATGGACGCTCCTGCCGTCGATCCGCTCGATCCTACGGGCGCGACCGGTCAGTTTATGCCCGATCCCTCGGACACCGGTTTCTTTACGCTGTCCGAGTCCGAGATGGTCCAGCAGGACCGTCAGGATCGTAAGCAGGCCAAGGTCCGTCGTCGCCATCGCCACACGGGTCTCAAAGTCTTCATTGTGCTGCTTCTGCTCATTTTGATCGCCGCGGGCGGTCTGGGCTTTGCCTACACGCGCGGCTTTGGCTTCCCGTCTCAGGAATCTGTGGTTACCGATCTGTTCCAGGCTGCCGGCGACGGTGACACCGCAAAGGCCGAGTCTTGCCTGGCCTCGAGCCTGTCCGAGGACGCTAAGTCGATGATCATCTCCTCGATTCCGCAGGGTGCCACCGTGTCCGTCGAGGGCATGGATCAGTCCATGACCGAGACGACCGCTAAGGTGAAGGCATCGCTGTCCAAGGGCGGCGAGCAGGAGTACACCGTCAAATTCGTGCGCTCCGATAACCATATCGGCTGGGCCGTTTCCTCGCTCGATATGGATTTCTCGGCTGCTGACAACCAGTAGTGACCTTATGGGATTTAGCTTTGCCCGGCGCTTCACCGCAAGTGAGGTGCCGGGCTTGCGCTAGTATCATGAGCTAGTAGTTTTCCAGCAATCATCCAACACATCAGGAGTTGCGTTGTTTTCTTTGATGGATATGTTCTTCGGTAGCTATGCGGGCGATCTTGCGATCGACCTCGGCACCGCAAATACGCTTGTCTCCGTGCGCGGCAAGGGTATCGTCATTCGCGAGCCCTCTGTCGTCGCCATCGACAAGAACGACGAGCGCATCTTGGCGGTCGGTATCGAGGCAAAGCGCATGCTCGGCCGTACGCCCGGCAACATCGTGGCCGTTCGTCCCCTGAAGGACGGCGTCATCGCTGACTTCGATGTTACCGAGGCTATGCTTCGCTACTTTATCGACAAGGCGTCCGAGAAGCGCTATCCGTGGACCCCGCGTCCGCGCGTTGTCGTCTGCGTTCCCTCCGGCGTCACGTCGGTCGAGAAGCGTGCTGTCTTTGAGGCCACGATCCAGGCCGGCGCTCGCCAGGCCTACCTGATCGAGGAGCCCATGGCCGCCGCTATCGGCGCCGATCTGCCCGTCGAGGAACCCACCGGCTCCATGGTCATCGACATCGGTGGCGGTACCACCGAGGTTGCCGTTATCGCTATGGGTGGCATCGTCGTCTCGCAGTCCATCCGTATTGCCGGCGACGAGTTCGATCAGGCTATCCTCACGCACGTTCGTGATGCCTACAACCTGGCCATCGGCGAGCGTACGGCAGAGGACATCAAGATCAAGGTCGGTTCCGCCGTGCCGCTCAAGGACGAGCTCGACGTCGAGGTCAACGGCCGCGACGTGATCACCGGTCTGCCCAAGACCGTGCGCATCGAGAGCGAGGAGATTCGTCGCGCACTCAACAAGCCGCTCGACGAGATGGCCAAGGCCGTCAAGGACGCACTCGATGCCACGCCGCCCGATCTTGCCTCGGACCTTATGTACTACGGCATTTTGCTGACCGGTGGCGGCGCGCTGCTGCGCGGTCTCGACGTGCGCCTGCGCGATGAGACCGGCGTTTCGGTCAACGTCAGCCCCACGGCGCTCGATAACGTCGTTAACGGCTGTGCCCGCGTGCTCGAGGCCAATGCGTTTGATGGCGGCTTCGTCCAGACCAATGCTTAATTTCCAAAAGGTGGATTCCATTTGGCACGATCTTCGGGTTTCTCCACAAATCTGAATACCAAGCGACAATCAACGGGTATGCGCCCGTTGATTGTTTTCAGCCTGATTTCGGTGTTGCTGCTCACGTTTTACATCCGCGAGGGCGAGGCAGGACCGAT
>USKL01000232.1 GCA_900555225.1 uncultured Collinsella sp. | reverse complement strand
CTTTCTTCGTTATACTTGATTAAATTATCGTAGTTTTCGGTTTTACAGTCAAACATCACAACCTTAGGAAGTTCAAAAATTCCTTGTGAAGTTCTGAGCAGTTTATATGGTGCATACCAAATCAAATAATCAATACCGCTATGTAAAAAGACATTTACAAAGTTTTCATCCCAAAAGAACAAGTGTGGTTTTCCTGCTATCATTTCGCCTTCGTGTACTTCATCTACTACGGATGCAAGGCTCACAGCGTGATCGGCTACATCAAGAGCCTCGCCCCGCAGGGCGTGAGCTTCCCGATGAACGTGCTCGTGTGGGTCGTCGAGCTTTTCTCGACCTTCCTGCGCCTCATCACGCTTGCCGTCCGTCTGTTCTGCAACATGTTCGCAGGACACGTGGTCATGGGCTCGTTCGCCATCATGGCGAGCATGTTCATGCAGCCGCTGCTTCAGCAGGTTTCCGCGACCCACGCCGTCGGCGCCCTGCCTTCGCTGGCCTGGCTTGCCATCCTCATCCTGATCTATGCGATCGAGCTTGTGGTCGGCGCCATCCAGGCTTACGTCTTCACGGTCCTTACCGCCGTGTATGTCTCCGAGGCAGAGGAGGTCGCGGAGGAGGAGTAGTCTTCCGCTCGCGCCTTAATGGTAAGGCAATTCGTTAAACCGCCGGTGCCCGTACCCATGGAGCCCGGCAGTTATAAAAAGGTTATCCTGCGTGAAATAAGACACGCACGACAAAGGAGGAATCGTGGGAGTTATCGGTTACGGTCTTGGTGTTATCGGCGCTGGTCTTGCTATCGGCCTGTCTGCTCTGGGTGCTACGGGTGCTATGGCCCGTCAGCCTGAGGTCCAGGGCCGCGTGTTCACCGTCTTCATCATGGGCTCCGCCTTCGGCGAGGCTCTGGCTCTGATCGGCTTCGTTGTCGCGCTGATCGTTAAATAGCACGGAGCGTCAAGTATGAATCTTTCATCCCAGAAGAGCGCGATCGCACTCTCCGCGTCCGCGGCCGCGCTGCTCATGCCGGTTTCCGCGTTCGCCGAGGACGGCGCCGCCGGTGCGGACATCCTCATCCCTAAGATGGCGGAGTTCATCCCGGCGCTTATCGCCTTCCTGATTATCTGGATCGTGCTGGCCAAGGTCGCCCTGCCGGGCATCATGAAAACCATGGAGGAGCGCGGCAAGAAGATCGAGGAGAGCCTCGACGAGGCCGAGAAGACCAAGCAGGAGGCTATCGCCAAGCGCGCTGAGTCCGACTCGATCGTCACCGACGCCCGTCGTCAGGCTGCCGACATCGTTCTCGAGGCCCGTAAGGACGCCGAGTCCGAGCGTGCCCGTATCATCGAGGCTGCTCACAAGGAGGCCGAGGAGATCATCGCCAAGGCCCATACGACCGTCGAGGACGAGCGCAAGTCCATCTACGCCGGTGCCGCGAGCTCCATCGCCGACCTGTCCGTTGCCGTCGCCACCAAGATCGTGGGCGAGGCACTCGAGGACGATGCCGAGCAGAAGAAGCTCATCGAGCGCTACATCCAGGAAGCAGGTAGCCTGAATGCCGACTAGCCGCTATCAGGACAAGGTGCTCGAGACCTACGCGCGTTCCCTTTTGGAAGCCGCCAAGGCCGAGAACCATGTGTTCGAGGACCTCGAGATGGTCGAGCGCCTGGCCTCTGCCAGCCCCGAGATCATCGCCGTGCTCGACACCATGTCCAAGCGCGACCAGCTCGACCTTCTTCCCAAGGTGGCAGCTGCCTTTAAGTATGTTGCCGAGGAAGACGAGGATGTAGTGGGCGTGACCGTCACCACGGCGATCCCGCTCGACGACGAGCTGCGTCAAACCATCACTAAGAAATGCGAGCAGGACTTCGGCCGCAAGGTATTCCTTATCGAGCAGGTCGACCCGTCTATCGTGGGCGGCCTGGTGCTCGAGGCCCGCGGCGAGCGTCGTGACATTTCCGTCAAGACGCAGCTGCGCATCGCGCAGGAGACCCTCGCAAACTCTGCTAATTCGTACGGAGGTGAAGCCTAATGTCCGAAACCCTCAATGCCCAGGATATCGCCAAGAAACTGCAGGAGCAGCTCACGAGCCTCTCCGCGACGGTCGATACGCATGAGGTTTCAACGGTCGACGAGGTAGGCGACGGCATCGCGCGCGTCTCCGGCCTCAAGAGCGCCATGGCAGGCGAGCTTCTGGAGTTCAAGAGCTCCGATACCGGTGAGACCGTCTTCGGCCTTGCCCAGAACCTTGACCGTGACGAGGTCGGCGCCGTTCTGTTTGGTGCCGTCGACTCCATCAAGGAAGGCGACGAGTGCCGCACCACTGGCCGCATTATGGATATCCCCGTGAGCCGTGCCATGCTCGGCCGCGTCGTCAATCCGCTCGGCCAGCCCATCGACGGCCTGGGCGACATCGTCGCCACGCACCGTCGCCCCATCGAGTTCAAGGCTCCCGGCGTCATCGATCGTACCCCGGTGTGCGAGCCGGTTCAGACCGGTCTGCTCGCTATCGACTCCATGGTGCCTATTGGCCGCGGTCAGCGTGAGCTCATCATCGGCGACCGTAAGACCGGTAAGACCGCCATCGCCATCGACGCTATCCTCAACCAGCGCGGCAAGGGCATGGTCTGCATCTATGTCGCCATCGGCCAGAAGGCCTCCACGGTTGCCAACATCCGCGAGACCCTCGCTCAGCACGGTGCGCTCGACTACACCATCATCGTTTCGGCCACCGCTGCCGATTCCGCCCCTATGCAGTACATCGCGCCTATGGCCGGTGCCGCTATCGGCGAGTTCTTCATGTACAACGGCGAGGACGGTAAGCCCGCCAGCGAGACCAACCCCGGCGGCCACGTGCTCGTCATCTACGACGACCTGTCCAAGCAGGCTGTGGCCTACCGTCAGATGTCGCTGACGCTGCATCGTCCGCCCGGACGCGAGGCCTATCCTGGCGACATCTTCTACCTGCACTCTCGTCTGCTCGAGCGTGCCGTCAAGATGTCCAAGAAGAACGGTTACGGCTCCATGACGGCACTGCCGATCATCGAGACCCAGGCTGGCGACGTTTCTGCATACATTCCGACCAACGTGATCT
>USKL01000231.1 GCA_900555225.1 uncultured Collinsella sp. | reverse complement strand
GCGTAGGCAGGAACCAGCGGCGCGCGTAATGGGCACCGACGAGTGTCGCCAGGTCCATAACGAGTTTGTGCTTGCGCGGCTCGAGTTGCATCACGTAGCCCGACTTGGCATCGGCGATAGCTTGAGCATCGAGTGCGCCTAGGGCGTCGAGCACGCTTGCGCGGCGCGGCTCGTCGTACTCCAGCGCCATCTGGCCAATGCGGCCATACACGCGCACCTTGTGCACGCCATCGATGTCGCCGCCAAGCTTAAGAAGTGCATCGAGATCGCTCTCTGGCACAGGACCCGCCAATTGAAGACGGGTCCTGCCGGGGATCTCGCTAATAATCGAGAATCTCATAGTTTGTGCCTGGGAGCGTTACTCGGCTGCCTCGTCAGCAGCGGCCTCGCTCTGGGTGATGTAGGCAGCCTCGGCAACCATGTCATCGACATTGGCCTTGGCCTGCTCGACCATGTCCTGGTAGCAGTTCTTGACGCGCATACCGCACGCGATGCCCTGCACGCAGGCGTTCTTTACCGGAGCGCTGGTGAGCAGCTTGATGCCGGCCGTACCAAGCAGAAAACCGCCACCGACAAGCAGGGTGTTAAACGTCGACTTCTTCATGTTGCTTCTCCCTTTTGCCGCACAAGCGCGGCATGATGCCTTAGCACCCGAGTTCATTAGTTTGCTCGAGCACGCTTTTGAGACTAGTTTAGTCGAACTATTATGGTCAACCAAAGTTAACCTTTGGAAATCTTGGTCCCCTTTCCTACAGCTGCCAGGCAGCCGCTTCCTTTTGCAGTGCGACCATGCGGGCAAATTCTCCGCCTGCCGCCTTAAGCTGCGCCGGAGTGCCCTGCTCGGCAACCACACCATCCTTGAGTACAACGATTTTGTCGGCATTTTCCACCGTACGCATACGGTGGGCAATAACGATAACCGTCTTACCTGCAAGCAGACGGGAGAGCGCCTGCTGTACCACGGTCTCATTCTCCACATCCAAGCTTGCCGTCGCCTCGTCCAACAGCACGATGGGCGCGTCTTTGAGCAGCGCGCGGGCGATGGAGATGCGCTGGCGCTCGCCACCGGAAAGTTTGGAGCCGTTCTCGCCGATCATGGTGTCGTAGCCCTGCGGCATGCGGTTCACGAACTCGTCGCAGTTGGCGGCACGCGCGGCCGCAAGCACTTCCTCATCGGTGGCATCACGACGCCCGAGGCGGATGTTTCCCATCACCGTGTCGTCAAAGAGCAGCACGTCTTGGAACACAATGGCGTAATCACGCAGCAGTACCTCGGGATCAACGCTCGCAACATCCACGCCACCCACGGTGACCGTGCCTTCGGTGGCATCCCAAAAACGCGCGGCCAGGCGGCTCACCGTAGACTTACCAGAACCCGAAGGACCGACCAGCGCCGTGACCTCGCCTTCCTTGGCGGTAAAGCTCACATCGGTAAGAACTTTCTCGCCGGCGCGTCCGTCCTCGCCCGCGCCATAGCCAAATGCCACGTGCTCGAACACCACATCGTGGCCCGCGGGCTCAAATTTCTCGCTGCCCCGCGCCACAGGCTCTTCCATGATAGAACGCATGCGTTTGGCAGACGACTCGGCGGCAAACAGCTCGGACATTAACATTAACGCCTGGTCAAAGGGTGCATAGATACGGCTCACCATAAGCAGGAAGGCAAACATCACCAAAAAGTCGACCTGCCCGGAGGCGACCATCGCGGCGCCCGTGACCAACGTGGTGGCAATGCCCAGACGCAAGATGACAAAGGCGGAGTTGACCAAAAGCCCGTTAACGAGTTCTCCCTTAGTGGTCTCGCGCTCCTCGGCATCAATCACGGCGCCGAGTCCCTCAAGATAATAGGCCTCCTGGTTGGTGGCGCGGATCTCGCGAACGCAGTCGAGCGTCTCCTGAATCGCCTCGGTAACCTTGACCTTCTCGGCACGCACGCGATCGAACACTGGAGTCATGGGGCCGCGTGTTAGATACAGCACGGCAAAGGCCACGGGAACGCTCCAAAACGCCGCAATCGCCAGCTGCCAGCAAAAGAACAGCGACGCCACGAACACAATGGCGCTTGCGATGATGGCACCCCAAAGCTCTCCCAGCACGTGGCTGTAGGCGTGCTCCATGGCCTGGACGTCACCCATGATGGTCTCGGTTAAATCGGCCAGATCACGACGACCAAAAAACGACAGCGGCAGCTTGCGCAAGCGCTCGGCAATCTCCATACGCTGCTTGCCGCACTCCTCGTAAAAGATGCAGTAGGTGTAGTAATACTGCTGCCAGTTAGAGGCAAAGAGCAACACGAAAAAGACCAGGAGGCCGCCCACGATCGGCAGGGCATCCGGCAGGTCAGCCCCGCTGGTGAGATGCTCGACAAAGCCGGCCATAACCAGGAATAAAAAGCCCATGCCGGCCATGGTAATGAGATTAGTGAGCGTGGTCCAGAAAATGCCGCGTTTTACGCCGGCGACGCCTTTATCGGATAGGAAATACTTCTTTTGGAATGAGGCGAACATTTAGGCCTCGCCTCCCTTCGTGACGGCGGCATCCGCGGTCGCAGCAGTAATCTTCCAGCTCGCGGCCTGTTCGTATTCGGCCCACATCTTGGCATACAGACCCTCTTGGGACAGTAACTCGGCATGGGTACCCGACTCCTGCACGCTGCCCTGGTTGAGCACCACGATTTGGTCTGCGCCCACTACAGTCGAGAGTCGGTGCGCAATCATAATGACCGTGCGACCCGCCGCCAGCTTGCTAAAGGCGCGCTGGATGAGCGCCTCGTTCTCGGGATCGGCAAACGCCGTGGCCTCGTCGAGCACCACGATGGGCGCGTCTTTAAGGATCGCGCGGGCGAGTGCCACGCGCTGGACCTCGCCGCCCGAAAGGTACGCCCCGCCGGCGCCGAGCATGGTATTGATACCCTGTGGGAGCTTGGCCACAATGTCGTCGCACTGAGCTGCGGAGAGGGCCGCACGCACCTCGTCGTCAGTGGCCGTAGGCTTGGAGGCGCGCACGTTATCGGCAAGTGTTTGCCGGAACAGCTGGTTAGTCTGAAACACAAAGGCCACCTGGTCCATAAGATCATGCGGATCCATAT
>USKL01000230.1 GCA_900555225.1 uncultured Collinsella sp. | reverse complement strand
GACAAGACCAAGGCCATCATCCTCAATAACCCCTCCAATCCGACCGGCGCTGTCTATCCGAAAGAGGCACTCAAAGCCGTTGCCGATGTCTGCGTCAAGCATGACCTGTATATCATCTCGGATGAGATCTATGATAAGCTTGTCTACGACGGCGTGCCGTTCACCAGCGTCGCCGCGCTCAGTGACGAGATCAAGGCGCACACGATCCTCATCAACGGCGTTTCCAAGTCCTATGCCATGACCGGCTGGCGGCTGGGCTACACCATCGCCCCGGCCCAGATCACCGAGCGTATCAAGAAGGTCCACGACTTTCTCACCGTGGGTGCCGCCGCTCCCCTGCAGGAAGCCGTTGTCACCGCCCTCAACTTCGACGACAGCTATTACGATGAGGTCCTCGACCTCTACACCGCCAAACGCGACCTGTTCTGCCAGGGGCTCGATTGCATCGGTCTTGAGCATAACGTGCCGCAGGGCGCCTACTACGTCATGATGGACATCTCTGAGTTTGGCTATGACAGCGACCTCGAATTCTGCGAGGACCTCGCGTCTAAGGTGGGCGTGGGCGCCGTGCCCGGCTCGAGCTTCTTCCGCGAGCCCGTCAACCATCTGATTCGTTTCCACTTTGCCAAGCGGGACGAGACGCTTAACGCGGCACTGGAGAACCTCAAGTCGCTACGTGATAAAATCAAGCCGCGCGGGTAAGGACGGCCCGGCAACTAAAGCAACCAAAGAAGCCCCGCACCGCCCGCCACGTTGCGAGGCTTCTTTTTATAGCGCTTTCTTAAATGGTTTAGAGCCCTATACTTTAGTCACGGAGCAACTCGTCCCAGAGAGAGGAATACTATGGCAGAACAGCAGCTTATCGGAGCGCTTGAGGCCGGCGGCACCAAGATGGTCTGCGCCACGGGCTATGCAGACGGTACGGTCTTGGAGCGTGAGCAGATCGCGACCACGACCCCGCAGGAGACCGTTGAGGCCGTCAATGCATGGTTTGCCGACAAGGGCATCACCGCGCTGGGCATCGGCGCCTTTGGCCCCACCGCAGTCAACCCCGCGTCGCCCCAATACGGCAAGATCTTGGAGACGCCCAAAACGGCATGGCGCTACTTTGATCTGCTGGGCACCATCCAAAACGAGCTCAATATTCCCTGTGGCTACGACACCGACGTCAACGTTGCCTGCTTGGGCGAGGTCACCTTTGGTTGCGCCCAGGGCCTCACCGACGTGGTCTACCTGACCATCGGCACCGGCGTGGGCGCCGGCGTGCTCTCGGGCGGTAAGCTCGTGCACGGCATGATGCATCCCGAGGCCGGCCACATCCTGGTCACGCGCGACCCGCGCGACACCATCGGCGAGCATAGCGCCTGCCCCTTCCATGACAACTGCCTCGAGGGCCTCATCGCCGGCCCTGGCGTTAAAAAGCGCTGGGATGGCAAGAGCGCCGGAGACATGGCCGATGACCCGGAGGCCATGGACCTGCTCGCAGGCTATCTGGCACAGGCGCTCATGACCTACACGCTGTGCTACGCACCGCAAAAGATCATCATCGGCGGCGGCGTGGCCGACCACACCCCCATCGTGCCGCTCTCACGCAAAAAGTGCGCCGAGATGCTCAACGGCTATATCGTCACGCCCGAGGTCAACGACATCGATTCCTATATTGTCAACAACAGCCTCGAGGGCAAGCAGGGCATCATGGGCTGCCTGGCCCTGGGCGCACAGGCGCTTCAGTAGCAGACGCACCCACAGGGCGTGGCGCGCTCGGCAAATCCAACCTACGGAACGACGCCACCACGCCTCATATAACCCCTCAAATAAAAAAGGCCGCCTAGGACCAAACAATACGTCCTAGGCGGCTTTTTTGGCGCACATCAGCCACCGTAAGAGATATCGGAGCACAACGCCCGTTGCCGCTCCACAGCAGTCGATCATCACATCGGTGATCATGCCAGCGCGTCCCGGCACAAAGAGCTGAATCGTCTCGTCGATCGAAGGAATCAGCAGCAGGAACACCGCCGTGGGCAGCAGCACGTCAAAGGTGCGCCGGCCCTCAAAATCAAAGGCATGCGTTGCCAGGATGCCGAGCACCATATACTCGGTAAAATGCGCGCACTTGCGAACAACAAAGTTGGTCACCCATTCATATGGAAGTCCCACGCCGTGCAGGAAACCGCGGATAGCTTCCATGACCGTTAGGCTCAGCGAGCCCGACCCCGAGCCGGGAACCAGCGAATTGCCCCAGATCAAGAGCGCCATCAGGCAGGTTACAACCGCCCATTTTCGATTGATCTTAACCATGCAGAAGTTATGCCTCCGCGCGGAGCGGCGCGAAGCTGGCGGTACCGCCCTCGATAACGCTCAGATAGGCACGGCCCGTACGCTTGGCGGTAAAGGACTGCAGGCGCTCGATCTCTTCCTCGAGGATCTGATTGACGCGCTCGTGACGACGGTTTTCCATAATGCCGGCGGCAATAGCCTCGGCCCGCTCGATGCTCTCGCGCGAGATACGGGCAGTATCCTCGGGGAACACAGCGCTGTGACGGCCGACATAGGCGGGGGCAGCAGGCTGAGGGGCAGCGACGGGAGTGGGGGCTGCAACAGGAGCAGGCTCGTCAATCTCATCTAGGATCGCGGTGGCGGCGGCCCACATGTCCTCGTGGCCCGAGTAATCGGCCATGGGGACATCAACCTCGAGCGAGGCGTCCGGAAGGTCGCCGGTGTCGATGCGATCTTGGGCATCAATCGATGCGGTGATGGCTGCAGGCTCATCGAGGTCATCGAGATCGATGTCCGCGGCACCGGAGATGATAGGCATGCTGGCGAGGTTTGCATTGTACGGCGCAGCCTCAGCCGCCTGCTGCTGAGCAGGAGCGCCCCACAGCGAGCTTTCGGCGGCACGGCGGGCGGCAACGGCCTCCTCGTCCGCGGCCATGGCTTCATCAACGTACGAATTGTCGGCAGAAGCGTTCGCGTCCGCCGAGGTAGCGCTGTAGGCGTTATTGGCTGCCGCGTTGGCGACGAGTGCCACGAAAGCCGCCGTGCTGCCCGCAGGGGCGGCCTGGGAGCCAGACACGGCGCGTGCCGCGGCGGCGATGTCGTCGCGATTGA
>USKL01000229.1 GCA_900555225.1 uncultured Collinsella sp. | reverse complement strand
AGAAGGTTTTGGTCAGTGCCTTCTGCGGCAGCTTCTTCAGTGTTGTTTTTGCAATCTGTGTGGAAAGGACCCGCACGCCTGACACAGCGCCGGACACGCCGTCGAGGCCTGCGAGCACTTTGAACTCGGACACGGCAACTGCGTGTCGATCGGCATGGGCATCATCACGCGCGCCGCGGCCCTGCACGGCGTCTGCGACGCCGAGCTGCCCGGACGTATTGAGGAGCTTTGTGCACGCCACGGTCTCAAGACCCGCTGCGACCTAGATGCCGATGCCGTCTTTGCCGAGGCGCTCCACGACAAGAAGCGCGCGGGTGACACCATCGACCTGGTGATTCCGCACGGCATTGGCCGCTGCAGCATCGACCGCACGCCGCTTTCCACTTTCCACGAACTCATTGCCGAGGGCCTCGGCCAGAAGGGAGACGCATCCGCATGCTAGCCCGCATCACCCCGTCCCCGCTTAAGGGCACCGTTCGCGCCATCGCGTCCAAGTCGATGGCGCACCGTCTCATCATCTGCGCTGCGCTTGCCAACGGCGAGACACACGTCGCCTGCAACACCACCTGCGCCGACATCGAGGCTACGGTGCGTTGCCTTACGGCCCTGGGTGCTCGCATCGAGACCGTCGAGGACGGCTTCCAGGTCCACCCCACCATGAAGAGCATTGAATTTGGCCTGCTCAAGGCCCTAGCCGGCGGCACGCTCGACTGCGGCGAGAGTGGCTCCACGCTGCGCTTTATGTTGCCTGTCGCCTGCGCGCTGGGCGCAGAAGCAACTTTTGTGGGTCAGGGACGCTTAGGCGCCCGCCCGCTGTCCCCGCTCTCGGACGAGATTATCGCCGCCAGCTGCGACCTACAGGGTCTGGGCGGTTTTCCGCTCAAGACGAGCGGCCGCATGCGCCCGGGCACCTTTATGCTTCCGGGCAACGTGAGCTCGCAGTATATCTCCGGCCTGCTGCTGGCGGCCCCGCTACTGGCCCAGCCCTCCTGTGTGCAAGTGACCGGCCTCATCGAGAGCCGCCCCTATATCAACCTGACCATCCAGGCCATGAAGGCCTTTGGTGTCGAGGTCAACGTCGAGCGTATTCCGGCCAAGGACGGCCAGCCCGAGGTCACGAACTTCCGCGTAAACAGCGGATCGTACCGCACGCCCGGCAGCGTAGCCGTCGAGGGAGACTGGTCCAACGCCGCCTTTTGGCTGTGCGCCGGCGCCATCGGCACCGACCCCATCACCGTCGAGGGCGTGTCGCTGAGCTCTGCACAGGGCGACCGCAACGTGCTTGCCGCGCTTTCGCGCTTTGGCGCCCGCATTGTGCGCTCCACCAACGCCGCTACCGTGCAGTCCGACAAGCTCGCCGGCTTTGAGATGAGCGCCCACGACATTCCCGACCTGGTACCCGTTATCTCGGCCGTGGCCTCGCTGGCTCAGGGCCGCACGTTCATCCGTGACTGTGCGCGCCTGCGCATCAAGGAATCTGACCGTCTGGTCACCACCACCCGCGAGCTCACCGCGCTGGGCGCACAGGTGCGCATCGCCGGTGACGACCTCATCATCAAGGGTGTCGATGCCTTCACCGGCGGCGAGGTCGATTCGCACAACGACCACCGCATCGCCATGATGGCCGCCATCGCCGCGAGCCGCGCCACCGGCGAGGTCGTGATCCACGGCGCCGAGGCCGTCAACAAGTCCTATCCCGATTTCTTCGACCACTACCGCCTGCTGGGCGGCAAGGTCACACTCGAGGAGGAATAGCATGTCCTCGACCTTTGGCAACGTCTTGCACTTAAGCATCTTCGGCCAGTCGCACTCCCCCGCCATCGGCTGCTCGCTCGATGGCATTCCGGCGGGCATCGCCGTGGACCAGGAGCAGCTACAGTCCTTCCTCGACCGTCGAGCCCCCGGTCGCGACGAGACCGCGACCAAACGCCGCGAGGCCGACGCCGCGCATATCATCGCCGGTGTAGTCGATGGACATACCACCGGCGCGCCCATCGCCGCGATTATCGAGAACACCAACACGCGCTCCAAGGATTACTCCGAGCTGCGCCGCAAGCCCCGTCCCGGGCACGCAGACTTTCCGGCGCGTGTGAAGTACCACAACATGCACGACGTCGCCGGCGGCGGGCACTTCTCCGGCCGTCTGACGGCCCCTCTATGCATCGCCGGCGGCATTGCGCTACAGGCACTCGAGGCCCGCGGCATCAAGGTCATGGCGCACGTCGCGCAGATCGGCGGCATCTCCGACCTGCCGATGGACGATATGGTCTATCGAGAGGCCGACCGCAAGGCTATCCTTACGAACGACCTGCCGTGCATTGACGCCGCCGCAGCCGGCCGCATGCGCGAGGAGATTCTGGCCGCGCGCGATGAACTCGACAGCATCGGCGGCATCGTGGAGTGCGGCATCTACGGCCTGCCCGCGGGCATCGGCGACCCTATGTTCGACGGCATCGAGAACCGCATCGCGCAAATCGCGTTTGGCATTCCCGCCGTAAAGGGCGTGGAGTTTGGCATGGGCTTTGCCGTGGCCGATGCCCCGGAGATCGAGGATGATGACCACAACTTCACCCGCCTGAACGTCCCGAAGGACCACCCCGCCCGCGATATGCAGGATACCTTCTACCTGTCTGACGAGTTCCTGCTCCGCACCCAGACTTCCGGCGGCCAGATCCGCACCATGGACAGCCAGAAGCCTCCCATCAAGGTGCTCATCCCGGGCCGCGTCTTCCGCTCTGACTCCGACGCTACCCACAGCCCCATGTTCCACCAGATGGAAGGTCTGGTCGTGGACAAGGGCATCACCCTGGGCGACCTGCAGGGCGCACTGAACACCTTCGTGCAGAAGCTGTTCGGTGCCGACACCCGCACCCGCCTGCGTCCCTCCTACTTCCCGTTCACCGAGCCCAGCGTGGAGGTGGACGTAAGCTGCTTCGAGTGCCACGGCAAGGGCTGCCCTCTGTGCAAGCACACCGGCTGGATCGAGGTGCTGGGCGGCGGCGTTGTCAACCGCAAGGTGCTGGAGAACTGCAACATTGACCCGGACGAGTACTCCGGCTTCGCCTTCGGCATCGGCATCGAGCGTATCGCCATGCTGAAGTATGGCATCAAC
>USKL01000228.1 GCA_900555225.1 uncultured Collinsella sp. | reverse complement strand
CCAGATACACCACTGCCAGCCGCAGCAGCGAGAAATCCATCGGGCGGGGTACATTGGCCAGAACCGCCTGCACGGTATAGTTCAGGTCATAACTGCGGTACTCTCCGCTATAGCCCGCCGCTTGCAGGGTCAGGGTATCCACCGCGCCGGAAAAATCCAGCGTGCGCACCAGGCTGCGTGCCGCTCGCGGGGCCGCCTGCCACTGCCAGCTCTGGCGCGGGGCGGTGCTGGCTTCGTCGGTACCGGACACCCACAGGATAAACAGCGGGTTCTGATCCTGCGGATAGTTGCCGTCATACTGGTAGACAACGCCATCCAGCGCAACGTTATACAGCGGCTGATGGATGCCGGTAAAGGTAAGGGTACTGTGCGCATCGTTCAAAGCAATCGGCTCTCCATCCGCCGGGGCATCCTGCAAATAGGCGCGCAGGTCAACGGGCTGGTAGCCGTGGGTTGCAAAATAGGGTGCGTTGCCCACGAATACTTCCAGGCCGATGGCGGCAATCAGAAAGCCGAGCATGGCGACCGGCGTGGCAGAACCTGCCTGCAGTGCCAGCAGCGGCGGAATAATGAGGTTGCCGGCGCCAAAGAGCATCGAGAACAGCGCAATGCCGACGGTAACGACATGGTCGGAGCGCAAACCGCGCGGAGCGGATGAGGCCATAGGCACACCTTTCGGGTCGAAACAAAAACGGGACGGGCAAAAACACCCGTCCCGCAAGTATATACGCTCTAGCAGGCTAAATCGCGCAAAGCGTCAATCGCGGTGTCGACTTCCTCGGCCGTATTGAAATAGCCAAACGAGAATCGGACGACACCCTGGCGCTCGGTTCCCAGCGCGCGGTGCATGAGCGGAGCGCAATGGGCGCCGGGGCGCGTCGCAATCCCCCACCCTTGCATGAGCGCGTCCGAGATCTCGGCCGAATCGATATCGCCCACGTTGAGTGAGACGATCGCCGAGCGCACGGGCTGATCAAACGCACCGTAGAGCGCAATGCCGGGGATTTCGCGCACACCGGCAAGGAAGCGATCAGCGAGCGCACGCTCGTGGGCAGCAATCGCCTCGACCCCACCCTGGGCGTCGATAAAGTCGAGGCCGGCAGAAAGTCCCGCGATGCCGTGACCGTTGAGCGTGCCCGCCTCAAGGCGCGTGGGCCACTCAAGCGGCTGCAGTGCATCGAAGCTGTGCACACCCGTGCCGCCCATGGCCCACGGAGCCACGTCAATGCCCTCCGCCACGGCCAGGCCACCGGTGCCCTGCGGGCCCATCAGCCCCTTGTGGCCGGTAAAGCACACCGCGTCGAGCCCCATGGCCTGCATATCGATATGCGCCGTGCCGGCAGACTGCGAGGCATCGATGATCACCAGCGCGCCGGCCGCATGGGCCATGGCAGCCACGCGTGCTACGTCGACCGCGTTGCCGGTCACATTGGAGGCGTGCGTCACCACCACGGCACGCGTACCGGGCGTGACCAGCCGCTCGAGCTCGTCGTAGTCGAGCACGCCGCTCGCATCGCAACCCGCATGCTCAACCGTCACACCCTGCTCCGTCGCCAAGCGGTTGAGCGGACGTAGCACCGAGTTGTGCTCAAGCACCGTCGTGACCACGCGATCGCCGGGGCGCACCACGCCATTGATGATGGTGTTGAGCGCCGCCGTGGAGTTGAGCGTAAAGCACACATGGTCCGCCCTCGGGCAGCCCAAAAGGCGCGCGAGCTTGGCACGGCAAGCGTGAATCGTACGAGCGGCATCGAGGGCACCCGACGTGGCGCCGCGCCCGGCATTGCCGAGCGAGCACATCGCCTGCGTCACGGCATCGATGACCGTCCGCGGCTTATGCATGGTCGTCGCCGCGTTATCCAGGTAGATCATCGCACGACCTCCCACATATCAATCACGGTATAGCCCTCGGTGGGAATGCCCGCTGCGGCAAGCTCGCCGCGCAGCAGTTCCTCATCCGAAGGTAGCGCCTTCCACGCCAAGCCGCAGCCGGCAGCGACCTCCCCGGGCACGGGAATCGTGCGCCCGGGAAGGCCGCGCTCGATGCATAGGGTCTCGCACCCCATGGCGGCCGCCGTGGTGGGAAACGTGATGACAAGCGCCGGGCGCTTCTCCCTCATGGCAACTCCAACCAATACGCTACGGGCGCACGACGCGCACGGCCTGCTCCATCTTCTCCACGATCACGTACATGTTGGTGACCTCGCCCACCGCAAGCTGGTCTTTAATGCCATAGTGGTCGAGGCAGGTACCACAGGTGAGGATCTCGACACCCTGCTCGGCCAGACCCTTCAGGTCGTCGAGTACCGGTGAGCCCTCGACAGTGAGCTTGGCGCCGCCGTTGTAGAACAACATGGTCGCGGGCAGCTCCTCCTGCTGCGTCACGGCAAAGATGAAGGCCTTCATGAGCTTGTGGCCCAGCTCGTCGTCGCCACGGCCCATGCAGTCGGTGTAGACGGAAATGACGAGCTTGCCCTTGCCGGCGCTGGCATCACAGAAGACAGCGCCATCCTGCTCGGGATCGGCCACGGCAACGGCACCAGAGGTCGCCACGGTCACGTGCCACTCGGCGTCAGAAACCTTCTCAACCGAGGCCGTGCAGCCCTTCTCCTGCGCCATCTTGGAGATGTTCTTGACGGCGGTCTCGTTATCGACCGAGGTCACGACGGTGCCCTCGCCATCGAGCTGCTTCAGAGCTTTGAGCGTCTTGACGACGGGCAGCGGGCAGGCATCGCCCATGGCATTGACTTCAATCTTGGTAGACATATTTTTTCCTTTCGAATAAATCGTTTTAGAACGGTACATAGCTCAATAAACGTGTCGTTAACGGACAACGTGGACGGCAGGACCGTCCGGCACCGGCTCGCACACGCGGCCGATTGTGGCGGCAACACGCCCCTCGGCATGCAGACGGCACGCAAGCTCATCCGCATCCGCCGCGGGCGCCGCAATAAGCAAACCGCCCGAAGTCTGCGGATCGTACAGCGCATCCAGCATGCCCGGCCCCAGGTCCTCGTCGGCAGCCACGCGCGGGCCAAAGAAGTCCTGGTTGCGATAGGAGCCCGCGGGGATAATGCCCAGACGCGCCATGTCGAGCACCTGATCAAAGAGCGGC
>USKL01000227.1 GCA_900555225.1 uncultured Collinsella sp. | reverse complement strand
GCGAGCCCTCGGCGACCATCACAGGCAGCGGGCGGCCCGCCGTGGCAACAGGTACGCCGACAGCTTCGAACACGCTGCGCTCCGGACCCGTAAAGCCACAGGCGATGAGCACCAGCTGAGCCGGCACCTCGTGCTCGGAGCCCGCGATGCGTTCGGGCTTGCCGGCCGACCAATCCAGATCGACCACGCGCAGGCCCGCTGCCGCGCCCTTCTTGTCCAGCAGCACCTCGAGCGTATCCACGCCCCAGGCACGCATCTCGCCGCCCATGGCAGCGATAGCCTCCTGCTGACCGTAGTCGGTCTTCTTAACGTTGGCCCACTGCGGCCAAGGGTTGCTCGCCGCACGCTTATCGGGCGCGGCCGGCAAGAACTCAAACTGGCGCACACTGCGCGCACCCTGGCGCACCGCGGTGCCCACGCAGTCGTTGCCGGTATCGCCGCCGCCAATGACCACAACGTCCAGGCCACGCGCGTTCACCGCGGGCTCACCACCATCGAGCACCGAGACGGTCGAAGCCGTCAGGTAGTCCACGGCATACACCACGCCCGGGGCATCCACATTCGTAGCCGAAAGACCGCGGGGTGCACGAGCGCCGGCAGCCACCACAACGGTGTCAAAGCCATTGAGCTTGGCCGCTACCGCAGGGTTCGTAACGTCAGCGCCCAGCTCAAACACAATGCCCAGCTCGCGCATGAGCGCCACGCGACGCTCGACCACGGACTTCCCGAGCTTCATGTTGGGAATGCCATACATAAGCAAACCGCCCGGACGGTCGTCACGCTCAAACACCGTCACGCGGGCGCCGCGACGCGCGAGCTCCCATGCTGCCACCAGACCAGCAGGACCGGAGCCCACCACGGCGACCGTGGGTGCGCCCTCCCCCGCCGGCTCAAAGCGACGCGGGCCACCGTTTGCCCATTCGTGGTCGCTGATCGCACGCTCGTTGTCATGGATCGTCGTGGGCTGACCGTCGACCGACCCCAAGTTGCATGCGGCCTCGCACAGCGCCGGGCACACGCGACTCGTGAACTCGGGCATGGGCGAGGTGAGCGACAGACGCTCGGCAGCCTCGTCCCAGCGGCCGCGGTACACCAGCTCATTCCACTCGGGAATCAGGTTGTGCAGCGGGCAGCCGCTCGGGCGTGCCTTGCCAAAGCTCGCGCCCATCTGGCAAAACGCCACGCCGCACATCATGCAACGGCTCGCCTGGGCGCGACGTGCATCGTCATCGAGCTCCACGTACAGCGGATCAAAATCATGGCTGCGCTCCTCCACGGGACGAAGCTCGTGGGTCACGCGATCGATATCAAGAAAAGCACCGGGCTTACCCATGGCACTTACGCCTCCTTCTTGGTCGAAGCAACAGAGCTGGCGGCGGCGGGCACAGCGCCAGCGACACCACCCGCCACATCAAAGCGAGCGACATCGGCGGCGTCGGCGCGACCGGTCACAATGTCAAACGCCAGCTCCTCGGCCTGCTCATGCGTCTTGCCGACGGCCTCGGCGGCGGCGACAATCGCCAGCACGCGCTCGTACTCGGTTGGAATGACCTTCACAAAGTGCTTGCTCATCGTCTCAAAGCTGTAGAGCAGCTTAATGCCGCGCGGGCTCTGCGTCGCGTCCACGTGCTCCTGGATGAGCTCGCGAATCTGCGCCAGCTCACCGGCCGTCGGGGCTTTAAGCTCAACGCTCTCGTGGTTCACACGGGCATCGAGCGTGCCGTACTGGTCAAAGACGTAAGCCACGCCGCCCGTCATGCCGGCGGCGAAGTTCTGCCCGACCTCGCCCAGGATGAGCGCCAGACCTCCCGTCATGTACTCGCAGCCATGGTTGCCGCAGCCCTCGACCACCACGGTGGCACCGGAGTTGCGTACGCCAAAGCGCTGGCCGGCCAGGCCGTTAATGAAGCCGCGACCGCTCGTAGCGCCAAAGAACGCAACGTTGCCCACGATGATGTTCTCGTCGAACTTGTAGGTCGCATGCGGGTTGGGGCGCACCGACACCTCGCCGCCCGAAAGACCCTTGCCAAAGTAGTCGTTGGCGTCGCCGCACACGTTGAGCGTAATGCCGCGCGGCAGGAAGGCGCCAAAGCTCTGACCGGCCGAACCATCGCAATCGATGGTGATGGAGCCGGCGGGCAGGCCCTCGGGATGCGCCTTGGTCACCGCGTTGCCCAAGATGGTGCCCACGCAGCGGTTGACGTTGGCGATATCGGCGCGAAAGCGAATCGGACGCAGGTGCGCACGGGCATCGGCCGTATAGGGCACAAACAACGTGGAGTCGAGCGTCTTATCGAGCTCGCTGTCCGCAGCCATCTGGGGCAGGAAGTGACGGCCGTCGGCGCCCGGGATGTGGGCACCAAACTCACAGGTCGCGCTTGCCAGCACGGGCGACAGATCGAGCAGGTTGGCCTTGCGGTTGCCCGGGACCTCGATCTGGCGCAGGCACTTGGGATGGCCGACCATCTCGTCGACGGTGCGGAAGCCCAGGCTCGCCATGACCTCGCGCAGCTGCTCGGCAACAAAGAGCATAAAGTGCTCGACGTGCTCTGGCTTGCCGCGGAAGCCGCGACGCAGGCGGCAGTTTTGCGTAGCGATGCCGGCCGGGCAGGTATCCTGCTGGCAGTCGCGCTGCATGAGGCAGCCCATCGAGATGAGCGGCATGGTCGCAAAGCCAAACTCCTCGGCACCCAGCAGGCAGGCGACGGCGACGTCGGTGCCGTCCATGAGCTTGCCATCGGCCTCGAGCACCACGCGTGAGCGCAAACCGTTTTGCAGCAGCGTCTGCTGGGCCTCGGCAAGGCCAAGCTCCAGCGGCAGACCCGCGTGCCAGATAGAGTCGCGCGCAGCGGCACCCGAGCCGCCATTGTGGCCGCTGATCAAAATCTTGTCGGCAGCGCCCTTGGCCACGCCGGTGGCGATGGTGCCGACGCCGGCCTCGCTGACCAGCTTGACCGACACGCGCGCGCCGGGGTTGGCGTTCTTAAGGTCAAAGATCAGCTCTGCCAGGTCCTCGATGGAGTAGATGTCGTGGTGCGGCGGAGGCGAGATCAGGCCGATGCCGGGCGTGGACTGACGGACCTCGGCAATCCAGGGGTAGACCTTCTTGCCGGGCAGG
>USKL01000226.1 GCA_900555225.1 uncultured Collinsella sp. | reverse complement strand
CGCGCTCGGCAGATGCGGGAGAGTCGGAGCCATGGATGACGTTGCAGTCAACGGAGAGGCCGAAGTCGCCACGGATGGTGCCAGGAGCTGCCTCTGCAGGGTTGGTAGCGCCCATGAGGGTGCGCATCTTAGCAACAGCGGAGAGACCGGAAACGACCATCTTGACGACCGGACCGCTCGTCATAAAGTCGCAGAGACCGCCAAAGAAGGGCTTGTCGGCCAGATGGGCGTAGTGCTCCTCGACGGTAGCGCGCTCGAGCGTGGTCATCTCCATGCGCTCGATGACAAGGCCGCTGCGCTCAATGCGAGCAACGATCTCGCCGATCTTACGGTCGCGCACGGCGTCGGGCTTAATCATGATGAAGGTCTTCTCGATAGCCATAAAAGTAGCCTTTCAAGTAGGTTCGCGCGTGCCCAAGTCCCATTCCGGCACCCGCCTGGACTGCATCGTAACAGAGTTTTAGCTGCAGTTAAACAAAAAGCTGTTTATTGAAACGTTGCAATTTATTAAAGCGCTCCATATGTGTCACTTCTGTTTCGAAGCCCGATTAGAGTACCATCCGACCGCCCATCAACCGCATCGAACAGAGCAGACGGTCGGTTGCCGCCCGCGAACGTACCCCCTTCACAACCTGCCCAAAGGTCCTACAGAACTTCTCGACAAGCCCCTCCCCCATAGCAACAAAATACGGGCGCCCACATCAGCAGGTGCCCGTAAAGTGAAAACGATTTATCAATAAATGGCCAAAACGGCTTCAGCCAAATCCCTACTTTACCCCGTGGCCCATCTCGACGACCTTAGTCAGCGATCCAAACACACCTTCGTCGACCACGAGCTGCGCCTCGGCACGCTGCAGCTGCACGGCAACGGCGGCAGGGGCGGTGCCGCCCTCGGTCGTGCGCGCGGCGACAATCGACGGGATGTCGAGCGCCTCGGTAATGTCGTGCTCAAAGAGCGGGCTTGCCTCCTGGAACACCTCAAACGGCAGGTCCTCAAGATTGCAGCCGCGCTTCTCACACATCAGAACCAGATGCCCCACCACGGCATGTGCCTCGCGGAACGGCAGGCCACGCTTGGCCAGGTAATCGGCAACATCGGTAGCGGCAAGGTGCCCCACGCCGCACTCGCGCGCCATGGCATCCTCGTTGACGGTCCAAGTCGAAATCATTCCGGCCATAACCGACAGGCACTGCATGAGCGTATGGGCGGTATCGAGCGCGCCCTCCTTGTCCTCCTGCAAGTCCTTGTTATAAGCAAGCGGCAGGCCCTTCATGGTCACGAGCAGCTGCACCAGGTTGCCATACACACGGCCGCTCTTGCCGCGAATAAGCTCGGCAAAGTCGGGATTCTTCTTCTGCGGCATGATGGACGAGCCGGTGGAGTACGAGTCGGAAAGCGTGATAAAGCCAAATTCGGAGCTCGACCACAGCACGATCTCCTCGGAAAGACGCGACAGGTGCATCGCCATGACGGATCCGGCGTAATGCAGATCGAGCAGGAAATCACGGTCGGAAACCGCATCGAGCGAGTTGGGAATCACGCCCGCAAAGCCAAGTTCAGCAGCCGTCATCTGGCGATCGAGCGGATAGCTCGTACCGGCAAGCGCGGCAGCACCCAGCGGGCAGTTGTCGGCGGCATCAAAGGCGGCCTTCAGGCGCGTAAAGTCGCGCGCGAACATCCAGGAATACGCCAGCAGATGATGCGAGAGCAGCACGGGCTGAGCGTGCTGCATATGCGTGTAGCCCGGCAGAATCACCTTGTCGTACTTCTTGGCCGCATCCACCAGCACATGGCGCAGCTCAAGATTGGCCTCCATGAGCTCCTTGGCCAGCGCCTTGATGCCCAGGCGCGTATCGGTCGCCACCTGGTCGTTGCGCGAACGCCCAGTATGCAAGCGCTTGCCAGCCTCGCCGATGCGACGCGTCAGCTCGCTCTCGATGGACATATGAATGTCCTCATCGTTGATATCGAAGGTGAAGTTGCCGGCATCGATATCCTGTTCGATTCCGGTCAGGCCCTTGGCAATCGCCTGCTCGTCCTCGGCACTGATGATGCCCTGGGCGGCCAGCAGCTGCAGGGCGCGGGCCTCGTTGGTGGTGTCGTTGGGCACGGCGATGGTCGCGCCGTCCGCAATGTTTGCCAGATCATCGCTCTTGCCCGGATAGATGCCAAACGGCTCATAGTGGACCGCGCCGACGCTGACCAGATGGGTACCGTTCTCCTCGTTGAAGCTGTCGAGGTAGGGGGTGTGCTGGAAGTAGTTGGCGTCAACCTCGCCGTTCTCGGTGACGAGGTTGGGCTGGACGTAGTCGCTGAACTCAACAACCTCGAGGTCGATGCCCTGCTCGGCCAGAATGGGTACGCACTGCTTCAGGATCTCGGCGTGGGGGGTGGGAGAGGCAGCTACGTTCAGAGTGACGGTCTCCTGAGGTTCCGCAGGCTGCTCGGTCTGCGCGTCATCGGTGGTGTCGGCCTTGGCAGAGTCATCGGACTTGCTGCCGCAGGCGGTGAGGGACAGTGCCAGCAGCAAGACCGTCAAAAACAGGGAAGCGCGAGATTTCATGTGCGTTCCTCCTTTGCTGGGAGTTTGCGATACCCATGGCGTAGTATGCCGCAAAGGTCTGGTTTTCACGCAAAATTCCGTTTGTTTTTTCTGGAAAAGCGCCTTGGCGGCGTCCGAACGTATGGAAGATGCTCCGCAGACCCGGCGCTTTGTGCACTCTGGTCACGCTTTCCACTCTGGCGGAATATGATGAAAAGAGCATACCACGCTTTTTCGGACGGAGGATCGCTTTTGGGAATCCTGCCTGTATTGTTGGGGGGCGTTCCACATTTCAATTCAAATGTTTGTGAAAAACGCCGTTGACGGAACGTGAAAAAACAGGTAAAATAACAATCAGAAAACTGGTGGAGCGCACCTCTTTGATTTAAGATGAGGAATTACTTGGTATAGAAAAGGAGAGCTGTATCATGTATACACAGGAAATCACCGTTAATAACGAGGTAGGTCTGCACGCCAGACCCGCAACCTTCTTTATTCAGAAGGCCAATGAGTTTAAGAGCGGTATCTGGGTGGAAAAGGATGATCGGCGCGTTAACGCCAAGAGCCTGCTGGGCGTTCTGTCCCTGGGCATCGTGAAGGGCACCACCATTACGTTGATCGCCGACGGCGC
>USKL01000225.1 GCA_900555225.1 uncultured Collinsella sp. | reverse complement strand
AGCAGGTCAACGGCGGGGCTGATGAGCTTGCGCACGCGCTTGCTGGCAATCTCGACCAGGTAAACGGCCGTACCCACGCCCAGCGGCACGCCCATGGCGAGCGCACCGACGGTCACCAGACCCGAGCCAGCAAGCAGCGACAAGATGCCGTAGTGGCCCTCGGAAGGCGCCCACGTAAAGCTAAAGAAGTCAGCCAGACCGATGTCAGTAAAGACGGGCAGCGCCGAGTACGTGGTAAAGACAAAAATCAGGATGACGGTAACGACCGCCAAGAACGCGCAGGCAAAGAAGATCCACTGCAGCGCCTTCTCCTTGATATAGGTACTGCGCGATACGAGCGCCAGCTCGCGCTTCTTGGGCGTCTGAACATTCTGCTCAGTCTGGGAGTTTTCCTGTGCTTCCATGCTACTCACTCCCCTTCTCGTCGTTGGTGACGGGAATAAAGCCCGCCTCGCGAATCTGCTTGTCCATCTTTTCGGACGTCACATAGTCGATGTAATCCTGCGCCTGCTGCGAAGGCACACCCTTCACAAAGAAGTAAAGGTCGCGCGAGATGGGATAGCCGCCACTCGCGACCGTCTTCTCGGACGCCTCAACATGATTGACCGAGACGGCCTTGACCGAGGTCTTGGCGTTGAGGCTATCGACGAAGCCCAGCGAAATGTAGCCGATGGCCCCACGCGAACGAGATACCACGTCGCGCACCTGGCCCGTACCCGAAAGAACAGCCGAGCGGCGATCGAACGGCGTGCCATCCATCACGATGGTACGGAAGGCCTCGCGCGTACCGGACGCCTCGTCTCGGTTGATGACCTGAATCCTCAGGTCCTCGCCACCGACCTCTTTCCAATTGGTAATCTTGCCGGCGTAGATATCGCGGAGCTGCTCGGTCGAGAGGTTATCGACGGGGTTGTCGTCGTTCACGATGACCGCAATACCGTCGTGGGCAATGACAATGGGAGTCAGGCCCAGATCCTGTTCGTCGGCATTGAGTCCACGGGAGGAGCTGGCGATATCGGCCGTGCCGGCGCTGACGGCCTCGATCCCAGCGGAAGAACCCAAACCGGAAACGAGCACGTCGATGCCGGTCTCCTCCTTAAAGCCCTCAGCCGCAATCTCGGCGATAGGAAGGCAGGTCGTGGAGCCGGCCACGGTAATGGAAGAGCTAGAAGATCCCGAAGAACAGGCGCACAGCGTAAGCGTAAGCACAGCGGCGCTCAGGACCGATACGATCTTTCTCATAGCATCACGCCGATCGCAGCATGGCGCCCACAGGTGCCGTCCTCGTTACGGTAGGAATAAAAGCGGTCGTTCTGACGCACGGTCGAAAGCTGGGTATCCACGATATTATCCGCGTCGACACCGACATCTACCAGCGCCTCGCGAATGGCAGCGGAAAGATCGAGCATGCGAGAGGTATTCGCATCGATGCAAGAGAACTCGGCGGCAAAGCGATCCATGAGTTCCTGGGATACCTCATATTCGTCACCCAAGATATGGGGGCCGATATAGGCGGAAACGTCGCTCGCATCGCAACCGGCAGCATCGCAAAGCGCCTGGCACGCCTTGGCGGAAATACGTGCAATCGTGCCCTTCCAACCGGAGTGCACCACGGCAAATCCGCCGGGGGCCACCAGCACCACGGGAACGCAGTCGGCAAAGCAGAGCAGCACGGGCACGTTATGCGCCGTGCAGACGATGGCATCACAGCCCTCGGCAATCTGCTCGCGAACGTCCTCAAGGTCATCGGCGCCGTTCGAGGTCACCGCAACGATATGATCACCATGGACCTGATTGGGAACGAGCAGGTTGTGCTCGCACTCGGCGGCACCCATAGCCTCGAGCGCACGACGACGATTTTCTTGAACAGCAAAGGGGTCATCGCCAACATGCGAGCCCAAGTTGAGTGAGGAGTACGCATCTTCGGAAACGCCACCGGCACGCTCGGTGAAGGCAAAGCGAACATCGGATGTCGCGCCCTCCACCAACGTAACTCCATCATGGTCGACACGCGAAACTTTGTCCGCACGTGCTGCCATACTAAAGCCTCCTAATAACACAAGTACCGCGGCATCGCCGCTACAGCCCGCGTTTATACGGCTGTCATACTTCTCTAAAAGGATACCTGCTTCGCTGGAGGCAATCGTAAAGGGAACGTAAAGAGATTGGAGGTTCTAGTTTACAAAGTCGAAATAAAAAGGGCGCGTCCATACGGACACGCCCCTGTGCACAACAATGCAAAGAACGACTTAGAAGCTACCGCGCTTCAGGAAGTCGGGAAGCTCGAACTGATCGTTGCCGAAGTTAGGAAGCTCGGTGCCACCGACGTTGCGGGTCGGAGCGGCCTGAGCCGGGCTCGTGGCAGGAGCGGTGCGCTGCGGCTCAGCGGAGGCAGCGGCCTTGCTCTGAGACTGCTGAGCAGCAAAGAGCTCGTCCTGACGGTTGACGTTGGAGTCGGAGAAGCCCGTAGCGATGACGGTGATACGCACCTGATCGCCCAGGGACTCGTCGACAACGGTACCGAAGATGATGTTGGCCTCGGGGTCGACGGCGTTGGCGACAACGTCGGCGGCGTCGCTGATTTCCTGGATGCCCAGGTCCTTGGAACCGGCGATGGAGAGCAGCACGCGCGTGGCACCATCGATGGAGCTCTCGAGCAGCGGGCTGGAGATGGCCTGCTGGGCAGCGTCGACGGCACGGGTGTCCCCAGAAGAGGTACCGATACCCATCATGGCGGTACCGGCCTGCTTCATGATGGTCTTAACATCGGCGAAGTCCAGGTTGATGATACCGGGGACGGTGATGAGGTCGGTGATGCCCTGGGTGCCCTGGGAAAGGACGCCATCGGCAATCGCGAAGGCCTCGAGCATGGTGGTCTTCTTCTCGGCGATGTCGAGCAGCTTATCGTTAGGGATGACGATCATGGTGTCGACGCAATCGGAGAGGGTCTTAATGCCCTCCTCGGCGCTCTTCTTGCGCTTGCGGCCCTCGAAGGTGAAGGGCTTGGTCACGACGGCGACGGTCAGCGCACCGACCTCGTTCATCGCGATATCGGCAACGATGGGAGCAGCGCCGGTACCGGTGCCACCGCCCTCGCCGCAGGTGATGAACACCATGTCAGCGCCAGCGAGCGCCTCGGCAATGTCGTCGCGGGACTCATCGGCAGCCTTGCGGCCAACCTCGGGGTTGGCGCCGGCGCCCAGGC
>USKL01000224.1 GCA_900555225.1 uncultured Collinsella sp. | reverse complement strand
CGCCGCCACGATCGTCAAGCCACTTGGCAATCTGATCGATACGGTCGCTGCGGATACCATCGGAATCGAGGATCAGCAGGTCAAAGTCGTGCGCCGCAGTCGGCGAATCGGGGGTTGCCAAGCTCACCTCGACACCCAGGGTGGTCGTCAAGCTGCGGGCAAACTCGTGGAAGCGCGTCGTGCGCGCCATGAACAGGGCACTCTTTTCGGACATATCGGCCTCCAAAGAAATGAGCTCAATCGTACTGGAACAAGCCAGCGCGATTAGGAGTTCGCCAGGTAGTGCTTGATCTCCCACTCGGTGATCGTAGACTCAAACTTATGCCACTCGTCGCGCTTCTTTTTAAGGAAGAAGCTGTGGATGTGCTCGCCGAGGGCATCCTTCATAAACTGCGAGTCCTCAAACACGTCGAGCGCCTCTTTGAGCGAGCGCGGCAGCGGCGTGTAGCCGGCCTCGACCATCTGACGGTCGGTAAGCTTGAGTGTCTCGGCCGTGGCCTCGGGCGGGAGCTCCAGCTTGCGCTCGATGCCGTCCAGACCAGCCGCCAGCGTGACGGCGTTGACCAGATACGGGTTAGCCATGGGATCGGGACTGCGCAGCTCGATGCGCGTGGACAGCTGCTTGCCGGGCTTGTAGACCGGGATGCGGACCATGCTCGCGCGGTTGCGCAGGCCCCACGTGGCGTACTGCGGCACGGAATCGCCACCCGTGGTGATGCGCTTGTACGAGTTGACCGTGGGGTTGGTGATGGCGCTGATCTCGCGCGCGTGCGCCAGGATGCCGGCCATGTAGTGCTTGGCGATATCGGAGAGGTGGTACTTCTCGTCGTCCTCGCCCCAAAAGACGTTGTTGCCGTCGTGGTCGAACAGCGACTGATGCAAAAACATGGCGCTGCCGTCCTCGCCCGCCAACGGCTTGGGCATAAAGGAGGCGTGGCAACCGCTCTCGTAGGCCTGCTGCTTAATGATGAGCTTGGCCGTGGTGATGGCGTCGGACATGCTCAGGGCCTCGGCGTGGCGCAGGCTCATGCCGTGCTGCGAGCGACCGGCGGCGTGGAAGGTGTACTCCACGGGCACGGACATCTTCTCGAGCGTGAGGACCGTGTTGCGACGCAGGTCGCGAGCGGCATCGCTCACCGAAAGATCGAAGTAGCCCACGTTGTCGAGCGGCTCGGGGGTGTGCTCGTCGGGGAAGTAGTAATACTCCAGCTCGGCACCCACGTTGAGCAGATAGCCAGCCTTCTCGGCCTTGCGGAACATGCGGCGAAGGGCATCGCGCGGATCGCCGGCGAAGGGCTTGCGATCGGGAGTGCACACGTCGCAGAACACGCGGGCGACGCCGTTGTGGCTCGGGCGCCACGGCAAAATCTGGAAGGTCGAAGCATCGGGAAACGCCAGCATGTCGGCTTCCTCGGGCGTGGCAAAGCCCTCGATGGCGGAGCCGTCAAAGCCAATACCCTCCTCAAAAGCGACCTCGAGGTCCTCGGGGCTGATGGCAAAGTTCTTGAGGCGGCCGAGAATGTCGACAAACCACAGACGCACAAAGCGGATGTCACGCTGCTCTACGGAGCGGAGTACGTAATCGATGTTCTGCTGGTTCATGTCGCTCCCCTTTCTTTCGGGCGGGTTTCGACTGGTCTATATCGCAGATACTATCGCAGAAAAATGTTTCCGCAGGGTTAAAGCGTATCAAGCGCTCAAAAAACGTGCGCGAACAGGCAGTTGCGAACAAGCGGCTAGCGTTCAGATTCGGAGACAATTTGTCTACAGGCCCGTTCCAGCGTAGGGAACTCCATCGTCACTGCATCCCAAACAACCGAGCGGTCGACATTGCCGTAATCATGCGCAAGATAATTTCTCATGCCGATAATTCCGCGCCACTCAATTTCGGGATGAAGCCGCTGCGAGCGTTCTGACAACTTGCCAGCTTCTTCCGTCACCCTAAGCGCACACATCAAAAGGGAGTCCGCCAACGCCCTCGTCCGCACGTCATTCGCATGCAGAAACTGGTCCTCGGTGATATCAAAAGCCTTGATGCGCTCGTTCGTTTCGGAGATGGCCTCCAAAACCTCTTGGGCGCGAAGGCTGTCTGACTTACGCGCGATCATAGAGGATCACTCCTTCGCGCTCGATTACCGCGGCAAGATCGTCATCAAGATGATCACTAGAGACGAGATCAACCTGCCTCCCGGTTTCTTTGCGCACCGCCTCGCCAAACGCCGACAGCGCAAAAAGACCAAAGCCCTGCTCGCGATCGACTTCGAGACGCAAGTCAATATCACTATCGGCATGCGCCTCGCCACGGGCATACGAACCAAAAAGAATCACGGTTTTGATGGCGGGAATCGAGATGGCCGCCTCGCGGACGGCGGACTCAATCTGGGCAGTATCCAAAATGCCCGTCGCGGCGCTTTCGCTCGCAGAGCTTTTACCAAGTGAAGGAACAAACGGCAGAGAGCGCTCGCGCAGCATCTGCCTCATAAACATATTGACCGCAACAGACGAAGTCATGCCAAGCTCTTCGCACAGCTCGGCAAATGAGTCTTTAATTGACGAGTCCACTCGCACACTCAGCACAGACGCAGCCATGGATACCTCCTGTATGACATTGTCTATATATTATCACACAGGCTAGCGCGAGGTCGAAGCGCGGTGTTCGATGTGGCCGGGGATCTCGATGCGTTTGGGCGCCAGCTTTGCGGCCTCGCCCACCGTGGTGGTGACGACGTCGATGCGCTCGGACAGGCGCTCGACCACGCGCTCGGCGATGGTAAGGGTGTCTTGCGCGGCCGTGGTCACACCGCCAAAGAGCACGTGGTTCCAGGGGTAATCGTCAAACGTCGCGATCTTGAGCCCCGCCGGCAGCGAGGGACCAAGCTGCGCCAGCGCCTCGGTCAGACGCAGGAAGACCAGGCCGTTGACGGCAATGAGGCCGAGTTTTTTGCCCGCATAGTCGCGGATGGTCTCGTCCAGGCGGCTGACGCCCGTGGCGCCCCCGTCGGCCAAGGTGATAACCTCGCCCGCAAGGCCACGGTGCGAAAGCTCGTCAGTAAAGGCCTCGGCGCGCTCGCGACGCACGGGACTGCCATCGCTTGCCTCGGTGAGCAGGCACAAGCGCTCGCTGCCAGCGGCAGCCAAGGCGTCTACCAAGCCGGCAACCAGCTCGCGGTTGTTAGATGTCACCAGATCGACACCGCCGGCGGCAA
>USKL01000223.1 GCA_900555225.1 uncultured Collinsella sp. | reverse complement strand
CTGCCCGCATAACCACTAGAAACCAAGCGGCCCCGCGATCAAGCCCGATCGCGGGGCCGCTTCTTTAGCTGTCCAGGTTTCCTTATGAGTTGCGGTGAAATAAGGACTGTTTGGCGGGCAGAAACGGCTTTTTAATCCCTATTTCACCGCAACTTAGTAGTTACTTGTGGACCAGTCTGGCGCAGAAGTGGCCGTCGTAGGAGTCGGCGTTTACCGGCACACTTTGGAAAAGGCCTCGATCGTTCTGGCGTACGGATACGAGCTTCTTGGCCTGATCGAACTCGGGGAGTTGCAGAATCTGTGCTTCGGAAAGCGGCGCCACGCTAAAGCCGGCACCCACGGGAGAAGCAAGGAACGCATCCATCACCTGCGTGTTCTCCTCGTCGAAGACGGAGCACGTCGCATAGATGAGCTCGCCGCCGGCAGCCACGCGCGCGGCAGCCTCTTTGAGCATCGTCAGCTGCAGCTTGGGCAGATCAGTCGTAACGTCGTTCTCGGTCAGACGCCACGGAATCTCGGGATGACGACGCATGGTTCCGGTGCCAGAGCACGGCGCATCGATAAAAACCGTGTCGAACTTAACCGGCTCGCCAAGCATGGCATCAAACGATGTGAGCACCTCATCAAGCTCGCAGGCATCACCCGAAACCGTACGAACGCCCTGAATACCGGCCTTATGCAGGCGAGCGAGATTCAGATCGCACTTGCGGTCATGAAGATCAAGTGCCGTATGCTGACGCTCATAGCCCGCACGCTTGGCCTGGCACATCATCACATAGGTCTTGGTGCCACGACCGGCACCAATCTCAAGGCAGCTTCCAGGGCGCGTGGCAGCTGTGGCGATGAGCTGGGCGTTAAGGTCCGAGGCCACCGCGGCAGCACGCTCAAACACACCCGAAGCAACGGTAACCTGGGCATCAACCGTAGCATGGCAGCCCGGGAAGACAGGCGCGACGAGCTGCGAGATATACGGATCGGGCTTAGTCGCAAAGGCGTTCTCATGCAGGGCCAGCGGCGCGGGGGCCAGATTGCCGGCAAAGTTAAGCGCACCCTCGGGCGTGTCAAACGACGCCATAATACGAGCGCACAGCCAACGCGGCAGACCCATCAGGCGCGACAGACGAACCAAGCGTCGCTCAGACTCGTCTACATCGGACGCCGTGGCAAAGTCCTCAACGTTGTCCGCGACCTTATGCAGCACGGCATTGGCCAAACCGACGGCAGACTTAGCTCCGCTGCGCACCAGCTCAACGCCCTGACTCACCGCAACGCGGCCAGGCGTATGCAGATAGAGCATCTCGAAGGCCGAGATACGAAGTGCCATGCGAACACGCGGCGCAACCTTTTTAGGCTTATCGAGAAACTGATCGAGCAGCTCGTCCAAAATACCCTGCGTAGCGGCCACACCCAGCGCCAAGCGGGCGGCAAAAGCGGAATCGCGCTGGTCAATAGCCTTGGCCGATGCGCGAGAGGACAGCACGTCACGCGCATACATGCCGCGGCGATCGGCCTCCATTAGCACATCGAGCGCAAGTTTGCGCGCGGGAGACAGCTTGCTCATGACAAAACACCCCAGATAAGATCGGAGCCTTGCAGCCCAGCAGCCCAAGCAGAAGCGGCCATGGCACGCTTGCCATCGGGCTTAACCTCGAGCAGTTCAACCGCACCATCGGAAAGACCAAGGTAAACACGCTTGGCCTTAATGAGAACCTGACCCTCGCCAAGCGACACATCAGCCGGAGCAGCATCGAGCACGCGCACGGTCTTGCCGGCAATCACGCAACGAGCAGGCGCAGTATCGGACGAAGCGAGCACATGACGCACGCAATCGAGAGCCGCCATCTGCGGATCCAGACGCATCTCCAGCTTGGAAATCTTGGCAGCATGGGTAACGAGCGCCTCATCCTGTTCAGTCCACACGGCGGTGCCATCGGCAAGAGAAGGAAGCATATCGGCAAGCAGTTTGCCGCCAAGCTCACCAAGCTCCATGGTCAGCGCCTCAGCATGCTTACCGGCAACCGAGGTCGAGGCCTGCGCACAATAAGCACCAGTATCCACGCCATGTCCAATGCGCATAATGGAAACGCCAGCAACCTCATCACCAGCAAGAATGGCACGCTGAATAGGAGCAGCCCCCCGCCAACGAGGCAGCAAAGACGCATGAACATTCACAATACCAAACGGCGCCATATGCAGCACCTCATCAGGCAAAATGCAGCCATAGGCAGCCACACAGAAAATGTCAGCTTGGGCAGCCTGAAGTGCCTCAACGACCTCAGGCGTCATACGATTAGCCTCAATAACCGGCAACCCCAGCTCAAGCGCCTTGGCCTTAACAGGAGACGGCTCAAGTTTCTTACCACGCCCACGAACAGCATCAGGACGAGTAACAACAAGCGCAATCTCGTTACCAGCCTCAACAAGCGAAGTCAGCGAAGGCACAGCAAAATCGGGCGTACCCATAAACACAATACGCATAAAGGACGTCTCCCCTCAACCAAAGCCGAGACGGCTACAAATAACAGCGGAAAGCCAAGTACCCGGCCCATCCGCAATAACAATTCAACAAGAACAAATATACCCAAAACCAAAGAAAGAGCCGCAATAAAAGCAGCTCTTTCAGCAAAGCAATTATCAGCGAAGACGTCCCTCCCTGGCCCAACGGCACCCGGGCGAACCGAGCCAGAACAACGCTGTCCCCGGTGCTGAGCGCCCACATATCGTCCCGCGCGCAGTTTCGCAGCGCAGCGAGAATGTTTGAGCACGGGATGATATGTGGGCGCTCAGCACCGGGGACGGTGGGACCTACTCCGTCTCGCCCGGTCGAGCGCCGCGGGCCAGGGCGTCCTGGTACTCCTTGACGGCCTTGATCCTCTGCATGGGCTTGAGTCGCTCGAACATGGTATTGCCGTGCAGGTGATCGATCTCGTGCTGCAGGCACACGCAGAACAGGTCGCCCGAGGCCTCGTAGCGAATCAGGTTGGCGTCCAAGTCGTACGCCTCGACCACGACATGGTCGGGACGCTCGATCTCGCAGCTAATGCCAGGAATGGAAAGGCAGCCCTCACTAAACGGCACCAGATGGTCGCTCTGCTCCACAATCACGGGATTAATAAGCACGTACGGATCGTAGTCGTTCTTGTCGCTGTAGTCGCAGTCGATGGTGACGAGCTGAATGAGCTCGCCGATCTGCGGGGCAGCCAAGCCGCA
>USKL01000222.1 GCA_900555225.1 uncultured Collinsella sp. | reverse complement strand
CCCGAGCCCCTGCGCCCCTTTGCCATCGTGCTTTCGGCCGTGGCGGCCATCATTGCCTCGCAGGCGCTCATCACCGGCTCGTTCTCGCTGGTATCCGAGGCAACGCGTCTCAACCTTATGCCGCATCTGCGCATCCACTACCCCAGCGACACCAAGGGCCAGCTCTATATTCCGCTCGTCAATAACATCATGTGGGTCGGCTGCATCTTCATCGTGCTGCTGTTCCAAAACTCCGAGCGCATGGAGAGCGCCTACGGCCTCGCCATTACCGTGACCATGCTCATGACCACCACGCTTTTGACGAGCTATATCGCTGGCATTCTCAAGCACAAGCTGGGCGCCTGCGTCTTCGCCCTGCTCTTCGGTGCCATTGAGCTGTGCTTCTTCGCCTCGTGCCTCACCATGTTCTTTGACGGCGGCTACGTCATGATCTTCCTGGCCGCACTGCTGTTCGGCCTTATGTATGTGTGGCGTCGCGGCACCGCCATCGAGCGCACGCAGACGATTCTGCTGCCCGTCTCCAAGTACATCGACCAGCTCAACCGCCTGCGCAATGACGAGACCTACCCCGTGCTCGCCGACAATCTGGTGTTCCTCACCAACAGCCCCGACCCGCTCACGCTCGACCGCGACGTGCTCTATTCCATCCTGGACAAGCACCCCAAGCGCGCCAAGGCATATTGGTTCATCAACGTACACGTTACCGACGAGCCCTATACGCACGAGTATTCCGTTGAGACCTTTGGCACAGACTTCCTGTTCCGCGTGCGCTTGGACCTGGGCTTTAAGGTCAATCAGCGCATCAACGCCTACCTGCGCCAGATCGTTGGCGACCTGATGGCCTCGGGTGAGTTGCCGCCGCAGCACCACACCTACTCCATCTACGAGACGCGCGGCAACGTGGGCGACTTCCGTTTTTGCATGCTGCGCAAGATGCTTGCCCCCGAAACGGACATCAACCGCAACGACCATCGCGTCATGGCCATCAAGTATGCCGTCCGCCGCGCCTGCGGAAGCCCGGCACGTTGGTATGGTCTCGAGAACTCGGCCATCATCATCGAGTACGTACCGCTCTTTGCCCGCATGCGCCCGGCCGTCAAACTCGTGCGCACCCAGGTGCCGCTCGAGATCCAGATCGAAGAGGCCGAGGAAATGGAAGTCGACATCTTCTCGGACGACTTGGTCAACGGCAACGAGGCCGGCAAGAGCATGAACGTCGATCCCACCGAGCTGCTCGAGAGTGTCGCCGATACGCCCGAACAGCAACAGCTCGACGGCCTCGAGAACGAACAACTCAACGACGCCAACTTCTAGCGGCGCCATAAATCAACGACAGCGGCCCTGCGTCTCACGATCTGCCAGGGCCGCTTTTGTCTACGTTTTTGGCCAGGTAAAACACCTTTGAGGCTTTACCTGGACGTAATCGTAGACTGCTATTCGGCATTTCCGGGGCTAGACAACCGCCTGGCCCCAATCGGTCATATAACCCTAGCCCACATTGAAATGCCATCGAAAAAGAAGCAGGCTATAGAGACTGGTCTCTCACCCACTCGATGAGTTCGGGAATCGCATAAGCGTATTGCCAGGTAAAGTTATGAGTGTTTCCACCCTGGACCGTCTTGTCGGTGCTATCGAGAGTTCCCTTCTCTACATGAAGGAAAACGACATGCGCCCCATCGGTCACCGCTTGTTTACAGGCCGAGGAGCAGACATCCGAGAGCTCGACCATAAGCTCATCGAGCGTCTTCTGGCTGCTAGCCGCCTTGGCTCCTTCCTGGTTACCCGAAGGGTTTTTCTCTCCCGTTGCGTCGTAATCAACCCACAGGCCACTCGTATGTCCTTCGCCGTCATAGTTATAGGCGCAATTCAGCTGCTTCTCAACATAAGGAATTCCGATACTCGCGACACCCTTCTCGGGATCCGTCATGCCGCCATAGGAATTGGAATCGTCTTCAGAAACGAATATCACCATGGGCGTCTTGGCAATCGGAGTCATGTTGCCTTGCCCGGCAACGAGCATAAGCGCTGCAAAGGAATTGTCATCGGGATGCTTGGAGGCATATTCGATGAGGGCCATGCACCCGGCAGATTCGCCCGTCCCGTAAATGCGATCCGGATCGATTGAGTAACCCTGGTCGATCAGGTCCTCGATTACATGCAGGCAAGTCTCGATATCGCAACAAGTTCCAGCGATCGTCAGCACAAATTGTGACCCATCAGCCCAGGCAAGGGCTCCCAGACCTTGACGAAGATTCACCCTCACATCGCAGGTGGTTACCCCCGCATCCGGCAGGAAGAGCGTGATGGGGTATTTCTTTGCCTTGTCGTAGTCGTCAGGCTGTGCCAAGGCAAACGAAGCATGGAATCCAGTTTTGGTGTCATCGTAGGTCCCTGCAACAAACTTGTCTGCCTCGGAGTTGAGAACAGTCGAAGCCACGAGATATCGGGAGGATGTCTCGTCGCCTGTAAGCTTTTTACCTGCAGAATCCTTGAGATCCTTTATTTGGGCGATTTTGACGCAACCGCTATCAAGGGATACGGGACCGTTTGAGCCTACGCACCCACGCGTCATCTGAAACATCAACGTCTGTGCGCCCGCATCTGCTGGATCGAGCTCGACGATGACGTACGTTCCCTTGCTTTTGCCCCCTTCATCACTCAGCTCGGCTTTGTCGTTTACATAGGCAGTGACAATCGAGCGTCCCAAAACCGAGAAAGATCCCAGCCCCTTTTCCTGAGCCTGTTGACCGATGCCGCCATGTCCGGGATCAACCGAAGACGCATCGACATCCACGTCGTATTCAATCGCCACGCCGACAATCTTCTCTCCGATTGCATATGTTTTCGCAAGTGCAGAAACAGAGATAACGTGCTCGTAGAATTCGCTAACGTCGCTATCCGTGCCACCCGATTTGCCGTCGCTATCAACCTTCAGTGCATCATCCTTGCCGGCAGCCACGCTTCCCGCGCCGCTTTCGCTTCCAGACGCGCAGCCAACAAGCATAGAGGCGGTGCCCGCCAGCATTGTGGCCCCACCGGCCGTTAAAAAGCTTCGCCGACTCATTTCGAAAGCCATTTTTATTGCCCCGTTCCCCAGCCCGCTTCTGACTGGATTTTCAGCATTTCTAATCAGAAATTAACGAAACGGAGTCCGTGCCTTCGAAGCGCCAAAACAGGGAATCCGTTGATGCCAGATGCCCGGCGCGCCGCTCG
>USKL01000221.1 GCA_900555225.1 uncultured Collinsella sp. | reverse complement strand
GATTCAGGCCATGCGTGCCAAACCCGCCTATCTGGGCTGCTTGGGCTCGCGTCGCAAGACGGCCTTTGTGCGCGCCCGCCTGGAGCAGGAGGGCTTTACGCAGGACCAGATCGACGAGCTGCACCTGCCGATCGGCGTTGCCATCGAGGCCGAGGATCCCGAGGAGATCGCTATCTCTATTGCCGCCGAGATGATCCACCTGCGCCGCACCAAGCTCGTCCCCCGCAAGCGCTAATCGCATCCCCACCAATAAGTTGCGGTGAAATACGGATTGTTTAAGCCTGTTAGGCCGCCCAACAGTCCCTATTTCACCGCAACTGCTTGTTGGGACCCATTTGTGCGGGGGAGTTGTGGAGTTGTGCAGGCAGACGAGGTTTTTCTGGAAATACGCTCCCGATGCGCGTATAGTACCGATTGTTTTGTCGGCTCCTGCTGCGTCGAGTCCAAACCGCGAAATGCCATGAGCGGCGCGGATGCAGCCAGGAGGCACGAGGACAACCCATCGTGGCCACGCCCCGTGCTTAAAACCCCAAGAAGGAGTGAACAATGGCAGAAGAGAAGTATGTGCCGCGTCTGAAGACCAAGTACAACAACGAGGTCAAGCAGCAGCTTCAGGACAAGTTCCAGTACGAGAACGTCATGATGATCCCCAAGTTTGAGAAGATCGTCGTGAACATGGGTGTCGGCGAGGCCGCTACCGATTCCAAGGCCATCGACGGTGCCGTGCGCGACCTGCGCGCCATCACCGGCCAGCAGCCGATGATCACCCGTGCCCGCAAGTCCATCGCTACCTTCCGCCTGCGCGCCGGTATGCCGATCGGCTGCAAGGTTACCCTGCGTGGCGACCGTATGTGGGAGTTCTTCGATCGTCTGACCTCCGTCGCGATCCCCCGTATCCGCGACTTCCGCGGCATCTCCGCCAAGAGCTTCGACGGCCGTGGTAACTTCTCCATGGGCGTCACCGAGCAGCTCATCTTCCCCGAGATCGACTTCGACTCCGTCGATCACCAGCGTGGTATGGACATCACTTTCGTGACCACCGCCAACACCGATGAGGAGGCCAAGGCCCTTCTGGACGCCTTCGGTTTCCCGTTCAAGAAATAGGTTCACCTGCCCTATAAGCGCCGTTCCCACAAGGGGGCGGCGCTTGGGGCGAACAATACTCTATGTGAGGAGGATATAAGTGGCTAAGACATCGATGATCGTCAAGTGCAATCGCAAGCAGAAGTTCTCTACTCGTGAGTACACGCGCTGCCAGCGCTGCGGCCGTCCGCACTCTGTGTACCGCAAGTTCGGCCTGTGCCGTGTCTGCTTCCGCGAGCTTGCACTCAAGGGCGAGCTTCCCGGCGTTAAGAAGGCCAGCTGGTAAGTCACTACCAGCGTTTCAAGCATCAGTTTGGAACAGGGAAAACGCGCTAAAAAGGCTTTGCCGTTAAGGGCGGCGAAGAACCAAGAGCACGTGTTCATCAAGAACGAAGGAGAATCTGTATGAACCTTACAGACCCGATCGCAGATATGCTTACGCGCATCCGTAACGCTAACTCTGTGAACAAGGCCACGGTCTCCATGCCGAGCAGCAAGAAGCTCGTCGAGATCGCTCGTGTTCTGCACGAGGAGGGCTACATCGAGGGCTACGATGTCGAGGACACCGTTCCCCAGAAGACTCTGCACATCACGCTTAAGTATGGTCCCAAGAAGGCTAAGGTCATCAACGGCATCCGCCGCATTTCCAAGCCGGGCCTGCGTAAGTACACCGGCGTTGCCGACATGCCCCGCGTCCGCGGTGGCCTTGGTACCGCCATTATTTCCACCAGCCATGGCGTCATGACCGACCGCGATGCTCGCAAGCACAACGTCGGCGGCGAGATCATCGCTTACGTCTGGTAATTCGCTCGGTAGGTAGAAGGAAAGGAGATCACCGTGTCTCGTATCGGTAATAAGCCTGTCCAGATTCCCGCCGGAGTCGAAGTGGCAGTCAACGGCAACAACGTTGTCGTCAAGGGCCCCAAGGGCCAGCTCGAGCTCGATGTCTTTGAGAAGCTCGCTATCAACGTCGAGGACAACGTCCTCACCGTTTCCCGTCCCGACGACGAGCGTGAGACCCGTGCCCGCCACGGCCTCACCCGCGCCCTCATCCACAACATGGTTGTTGGCGTTTCCGAGGGCTTCGAGAAGAAGCTCGAGCTCGCCGGCGTCGGTTACCGCGTGCAGCAGAAGGGCAAGAACCTCGAGTTCTCCCTGGGCTTCTCGCACCTCGTGATCGTCGAGGCTCCCGAGGGCATCACCTTCGAGGTTCCCGACAACACCCACGTGAACGTCAAGGGTATCAACAAGCAGCAGGTCGGTCAGATCGCCGCTGAGATCCGCGGCCATCGTCCTCCCGAGCCTTACAAGGGCAAGGGTATCCACTACGTTGGCGAGCACATCCGCCGCAAGCTGGGTAAGGCCGCCAAGTAGTCGTAACCGACTCACTCGCATAAGACCAGCACCCCGTCAGGTGCTGGCAAGATCAACCTTTTTAGGAGTTTACGTATGAACAAGCATAAGGCGAAGCTGGAAGGCCTCAAGCGTCGTCAGCGTCGTGTTCGCGGCAAGGTCTCGGGTACCTCCGAGCGTCCGCGTCTTCGCGTGACCCGTACTAACGCCAACATCTATGCCCAGATCATCGACGACAGCAAGGGCTCCAGCCTGACGCTCGTCTCTGCCTCGACCCTCGAGGCCGAGTTCAAGGGCACCCACACCTCGAACAAGGAGGCTGCGGAGAAGGTCGGTCAGCTCGTTGGCAAGCGTGCCATCGAGGCCGGCATCACCAAGGTCGCCTTCGATCGCGGTGGCCGTATCTACCATGGCCGCGTCAAGGCCCTCGCCGACGGTGCTCGTGCCGCCGGTCTCGAGTTCTAGGAGGTATGTAGCACATGGCTCGTAATCAGAAGCAGCAGCGCGAGGCCTCCGAGTTCGAGGAGCGCGTCGTTTACATCAACCGCGTGTCGAAGACCGTCAAGGGTGGTCGTCGCATGAGCCTCGTCGCTCTCGTCGTCGTTGGCGACGGCAAGGGCAACGTCGGCGTTGGCATGGGCAAGTCCGCTGAGGTGCCCATGGCCATCTCCAAGGCGTCTCTCGATGCCAAGAAGAACATGTTCCACGTGCCGGTGACCGATCAGGGCACCATTCCGCACGAGGTTCTCGGTCACTTTGGTGCCGGCCGCATCATCATCAAGCCCGCTGTCG
>USKL01000220.1 GCA_900555225.1 uncultured Collinsella sp. | reverse complement strand
TGGACAATCTGACGTTCAACTTCAAGGGCGCGACCAAAAGGTCAGCGCCCTTTCGTTTCACGTCACCTTGTCACAAATGCGACCCGCTCGCTGACTTATGCTCAACCTGCGGCGCCATTTTTCTTGAAGGCACCTTGCTCGCTCTGGCGGGCTTTCGCTGTCCGTCCTCTATCTGCGGTGTTGCCCTAGTTGGCACTTAGGGACGTTCCTTTTCTGCCGGCACTTGGGGACAGTCCTAGTCGTTGGGGATCTACCGACGCATTGGGGGTTTGCGCCTTCCATGCATGACAGCCGTCTCTTTTATGTTTCCTTTAGCCGTTGCTGCCTAGGATGGGGGTTAGTCGGTAGGAAGGGAGCGTCTATATGGACGACGCGAGCGAGCGTTCAATCGAAGAGGACATGCTCGATCAGTTCAATTACTTTGATGATGAGGACGAGGAGCTGATCGACCGTCGCGAGCCAGCGCCGCTTGATTCCTTTGATCTGGTCGATGAAGAGCCCGACGAGGACGAGGGCGAATCGGCGGAGCCCTCACAGCCTTCGCGCCTTAACTCGCTGCTTTCGAGAGCCCCCATGCACCACGGCGTTCGTGCCGGCGCGCTCCATATGAAAACTGACTGGCACCAGATCGTGACGGCAGGCGATGAGCTTGCCGTCGATGCGCCGCTCACCGATAAATCATCCATCATCTGCCGCACCGGCATGCTTATGCTGGCAAGCGGAACGGGTGCCTGGCGCGTGCGCGATACCATGAATCGTGTTGCCGCCGTACTCGGTGTCACCATCCACGTTGACTTAAGTCTTCTGTCGTTTGAGTGCACCTGCATCGAAGATGGTCACTGCTTTAATGAGGTCGTCAGCTTGCCCACAACGGGCGTCAATACCCATCGCATTTGGATGATGGAGAGTTTCCTCAAGGAAATCGAGACCTATGGTCGTCGCTTCACGGTGCACGAGTATCACGAGATGCTCAAGACCGTTGAGAGTTCAAAACCTGATTACGCGCCTTGGCAACAGGGCCTTGCGGCGGCCTGCGCCTGTGGCGCCTTCGTTTTTTTGCTCGGCGGCGGCCCTATCGAGATGGCCTGCGCGTTCGTGGGCGCGGGTGTCGGCAACTTTGCCCGCTCCCATATTCTCAAGCAAGGCCTTGGTCAGTTCAGCGCGCTGACGACCGGCGTTGCGCTCGCTTGCGTTTCGTATCTGCTGGCATTGCTCGGCCTTGGCCAGGTCATACCGGGGGCAATGTCGCACCAAGAAGGCTATATCGGCGCCATGCTCTTTGTGATTCCCGGCTTTCCACTCATTACGGCAGGCCTCGACATCGCTAAGCTCGACATGCGAAGCGGTATCGAGCGCCTTTCATATGCCGTATCGATTATTGTGATGGCGACCCTCGTAGGTTGGATGGTTGCCGAGTGTGTTGGCCTGGCGCCGGACGACTTTGCCCCACTGGGCCTTTCGCCGCTTGCCCTTACGCTCCTGCGCGTGGTGATGAGCTTCGTTGGCGTATTCGGCTTCTCGGTGATGTTCAACAGCCCGGTAAAGATGGCCGCGGCAGCTGGGTTGATCGGCGCCGTGTCCAATACCCTGCGTCTGACCCTTGTCGATGCGCCGACGATGATTCCCTTCCTGGGCCTCAGCACGGGAATGCCTCCCGAGGCAGCAGCGTTTATCGGCGCGCTGGTATCGGGGCTGCTCGCAAGCTTGGCTGAAGTCAAGCTCACCTACCCGCGCATCGCCCTCACGGTGCCTTCGATTGTCATTATGGTGCCGGGCTTGTATCTGTATCGCTCGATGTATTACATGTGCACCTTCGACACGGTCAATATGCTCGGCTGGTTTGTGCGCGCAGTGCTCATCGTAGCGTTTCTGCCCGTTGGACTGGGTGTGGCGCGTACGCTCACCGACCCTCGCTGGCGCCACACCAGCTAATTGGTACAAGGGGGACAGGTTACTTTGCACCAAATGAGTTGCGGTGAAATAGGGACTGAATTGCTGCTTAAAGGGTCAAAACAGTCCGTATTCCACCGCAACTTATGGGGTCGGGGGATTATCGGTGCCCTGCATCTTCATAAACTCAACGCTTACGAAGCGCATGCGTTTCGTGCTAGGCTGGTTCCACCACATAAGTAGTCGCAGACGCGCGTACCACGGGCGGGCGAGATGAAGTTCCAACAGCTCCATCTTGCCCGCCCGTTTTTGTTGCGTGGCGCCGCGGTACAACACAGAGAGGAATCTGCCCTTTATGCCTATCAACAAACGAGAGAGCCTGCTGTTCACCTTTATCATGTGCTTTTGCATGGTGCTCTGGATGAGCATCTACAACGTTGCCCTGCAGCACGGGGCCATCAACGGCGAGGTCGTTGCCACTGCGTGGCTCGGCTTCCCCGTTGCCTACATTTTTGCCATGTGCTGCGACTGGTTCGTCGCCAGCCCGCTCGCCAAGGGTTTCGCCTTTAAGTACTTGGTCACGCCGGGCAAGAGCTCGCCACTTGCCATGACGCTCGCCGTCAGCTCCTGCATGGTCGTTCCCATGGTCATCATCATGTCGCTGTACGGTGCCTGTGAGGGTCTGACGCACATGCCCGGCGGCATCCTTGCGAACCTGTATTCCGTGCCCGCGATCTGGATGATCAACATCCCGCATAATTTTGTGATGGCGCTGCCGTGGAACCTTTTGGTAGCCGGTCCGATTTCCCGCTTCGTCTTCCGTCGCGCCTTCCCTGTGGGGACGGTTTTCGAGGAGGAGCATGCCGAGCTCTTGGAGCAGGCTATGGCTCCTGAGTGCGAGTAGCTCGCTTAGGGATCTGCTGAGCGCGGGCGACTTGCTTGGTTGGAGCCCTAAGCGTGGATAGCTCTCTCGGCGACATCGCGGGCGTGAGCGGTGCGCATGACCGGAGGGCCCGTGCTGCTCCGTTGCCCGACGTGCTAGCGCGCAGAACAATCTGTTGGTGCATTCGGCGGCTGCTGAAGCGTTTCGGCAGCCGCTTTTTATACGGAGTTTAAATACAACAGTCTGTTGTATTACGCAGAGTGGTATATCTCTAGCGGGAAAAATGCGAGAGACGGAGCATTATGGCGTTGCTAGTAGGACTGGACGTAGGGTCGACGACGACCAAAGTTTACGCGATGCACGAGGATATGACCGAGGCGTGGTGGGGATATCGCCGCCACGGGGCGTGTCAGACAGCGAGCGTGCGCGCCATGCTCGGCGAGCTCGCCGAGCGCTTTCCCCATGAGTCACTGCGCGTTGCGGTGACCGGCTCGGG
>USKL01000219.1 GCA_900555225.1 uncultured Collinsella sp. | reverse complement strand
TTTGTGCGGGCGACAAAGGGACTGTCCCTTTGTCACATTGCAATAAATGTGATGAAAGTGTGGCGAAATAAGCTAAAACTTCCGTAAATGTGATAAATGTCACGTTTTACCTAGGGTAAAATGTGGGAAATATCACGTTTACGGAAGTTTCTTTGCGGGAGGTTCGGTCATGCAGCGAGATATCATTGCCAAGCTTAACGCTTGGAAAGCGTCAGAATATCGTAAGCCGCTTATTCTTAAGGGGGCGCGCCAGGTTGGAAAGACATGGGCGCTTAAGGAGTTCGGACGAACCTCATACCGCAATTTTGTGTATCTGACGCTCGAGGAGCCGTCACCTGGGGTACAGAGCGAGTACGCTCAGTTTTTCGAAGGTACGCGCGATCCTCGACGGATCATCTCAAATCTTTCCCTGGCACTTGGACAGCCTATCGATCCTGGCGAGACGCTGCTTATTATTGATGAGATCCAGGATTGTCCTTCTGCAGTCGGTGCCCTTAAATACTTCTGTGACGAGGCCCCCGAGTATCACGTCGCATGCGCAGGGTCTTTGTTGGGCGTTCGCTTGTCCCGTGAGACCAGCGCTTTTCCGGTGGGAAAGGTCGAGTTCATGGAGATGCGCCCCATGAGCTTTTCCGAGTTTCTGAAAGCCGAGGGCGCTGCAAACTACGACGAATACCTTGGCGGCCTGGATCAGATCGAGACAGTGCCCGATTTCTTCCATGTCCGTCTCGTCGAGCATCTTCGTCGTTATTTTGCATGCGGCGGCATGCCAGAGGCTCTTGGCCGGTGGGTGGAGACGGGCGATATCGTTCAGGTCGATAAGGTGTTGTCTGATCTCTTGGATTCCTACGAGCGCGATTTTGCCAAGCATGGCGGCCGTGCGCAGTTCGCCAAGCTTTCGCAAATATGGAACTCGATTCCAGCTCAGTTGGCGCGCGAGAACAAAAAGTTCGTTTGGGGTGCGGTGCGCGAGGGGGCTCGTGCTCGAGAATACGAGGATGCTCTGGAATGGCTTGCCGATGCTGGGCTCATCACGGCGGTTCGCCTTAATGCTGCCGGTGGTGTGCCGCTCTCTGCGTACGATGACCTCAAGGCATTTAAAGTCTACTGTCTTGATGTCGGCTTGCTGCGCCGCATGGCAAGGCTGGATGCGTCCGCTTTTGCCATCTCGGATGCGCTATTTTCGGAGTTCAAAGGTTCGTTCGCCGAGAACTATGTGCTTCAGGCATTACTTTCACAGTTAGATGCTGCTCCGCGTTATTGGACAAACGAGAAGCCGAAGCACGAAGTTGATTTTTTGATTCAAGTCGGAAACGAAATCGTTCCCGTCGAGGTCAAATCGGGAGAGGTCGTTCATTCCAAGAGCCTTAAGTACTATGCCGACAAGCATGCGGAGACGACTCCATTGAGGGTCCGCTACTCACTTAAGAACCTAAAGCTCGACGACGGGGTGCTCAACATTCCGTTGTATTTGGCTGATCGATCTGTCCCTCTTATCAAAAAGGCGCTTAATCGTGCACATCTTGACGTTTAGATCCTGGGTGAGCTGACGGGCGGCGGCTAATTAATCGCTCCGTTACGGCCAGGGAGCTTGGGCCTTAGCGATGCTTGCTTCGCCAAGCCGTGGGTGTCATGCCAGCGTATTGTTTGAAGGCTTGGGCGAAGGCGGCTTGCTGAGGGTAGTCGAGCCGCTCTGCCACCTGCGCTATCGTGAGCGAGCTGTCGGCCAAAAGGTCCTGTGCTCGCTCCATGCGGCGTCTGCGAATGTAGGCGCCCAGGGACTCGCCAGTTTGGGCCTTAAAGGTGGCGCATAGTTTGGAGCGGCTTGTGTAGAGCCTCTCGGCCACCTCGTTGATACCCACACGTCTGCCTGTATCGAGCGTGCGCTCAATCATTGCCGTTGCTTCTTCGGCAATGGTTATGCTGACGCGTGTGTCTGCCGCCTGCTGCGCCTGCTTGTGGGCCGCGCGCGAACAGGCGAGCTCTGCGACCATGGTCTCCACGATGCCCTGCATATAGACGCGTCCGCCTACGGTGCGGGCGCGTTCCTCGTTAATCCGGCGCAGCGTGTGGCAGATGGCAGACGTCGCTTCCTCGTGCCATGGCTCGGCAAACGCCTCAAAGATTCCCGCGAACTCGGTGGGATAGCGGTGCTCCAGTTCGTCAAAATATCCAGGCAAAAAGAGCACCGAGCGCGAGTGATAAAGCTCCCCCGCAAACAGCGGGCTTAATTCCTCGCCACAGCTATCTTGGATAAAGCTGCAAACGGCATTGTTTGGCCACGGTCCATGCAATGGTTTAAGGTTCGCGGGCGTTATGCCAGCCTCGGGCATGCATGTAAGTGTGGGCGCGCTGACCTCGCTCACGCAGGCGTATGGCTCGGGTGTGTATTCGGCCAAGTACATATCGTGCGTCGGGGTGATGAAATGCTCCATGACAATGCAGGCAGGGGAGAGAGGCATGATCCATGCGCGGCCGTGCGCCCGGTCGTTTGCCACCTCGCCGGTAAAGACAGCACCTTTGCCGGAAAGCTCCAGGCCAAACTGCTCAAACTGCGGTGCGTAGAGCTCGGTTATGTCGGTCGCGGCCCGATGCATTTTCAAAAGCGTCCCCTTCCTTTGCGGAAACGTCCACGCCTGGCTCGATTGTGTGCCTTGGCTAACATATCAATGATAAGTTGATTGAGGTTAACTCTCAAGCCGTTAGAAAGGAATCTCATGGCAAAGGAATCAAAAAGGGAAGGTGGAGGCATCGGCGAGCTGCTCGCGTATGCCGGCGACCGCAAATTCCTAACGTATTTGGGCATGGCGCTCTCGGCGCTCTCGCAGCTGCTGAGCTTTGGCCCGTACGTGTGCATTTGGCTTGTCGCGCGCGACCTGATCGCCGTGGCGCCCAACTGGAGCGAAGCCACTAACATCGCGATGTACGGTTGGTGGGCCGTGGGGTTTGCGCTGGCAAGCATCGTAGCTTATTTCGTGGGGCTCATGTGCACGCATCTGTCCGCGTTTCGCTGCGCGTCCAATATCCGCAAGACTACGAGCGAGCACCTGCTTAAGCTGCCGCTCGGCTACTTCGACACGCATGCCACCGGTGAGCTGCGCCGTATTGTAGACGGATGCGCCGCCTCCACCGAGACCCTGCTCGCACACATGCTGCCCGATATCGCGGGCGCCGCCGCCATGGTCGCAGGTCTGCTCGTGCTGCTTTTCGCCTTGGATTGGCGCTTGGGCGCGGCATGCCTCATCTCGGTGGCCATTTCGTTTGGCGCCATGGCCACCATGA
>USKL01000218.1 GCA_900555225.1 uncultured Collinsella sp. | reverse complement strand
TATGCTCGATGTTCGCTTCGTTCATTGAGTTACCCTTTGCATGAGGCCGGGACATATCGTCCCGCCCACAGTTTCGCAGGCCGAAGGCCGAGAATGTTTGAGGACGGGATGATATGTCCCGGCCTCCCGGGAGAGTTACCTATGAACTACGCGAACATTAAGTATTTCGACATTGCTGATGGGGAAGGCGTTCGTACTTCTCTGTTTGTGAGTGGGTGCCGTCGTGGGTGCAAGAACTGCTTTAACTCTGTCGCGTGGGACTTTGCTGCGGGCGAGCCGTTCGATCGCGCCGTCGAGGACAAAATTATCGAGAGTCTCGATCATCCCTTTATCGATGGCTTGACGATTTTGGGCGGCGAGCCTATGGAACCTGAGAATCAAGCGGGGCTTGTCGACTTTATCGAACGCGTGCGTGCGGCCTATCCATCGGGGTCGGGCAAGACCATTTGGTGCTTTACCGGCGATGTACTCGAGGAGCTTATGCCGGGCGGTTGCCACCATACCGAGGTCACGGACCGTATCCTTACCTGCCTCGATATGTTGGTGGACGGTCCGTTCGTTCAGGATTTGTACGATATCTCGTTGCGCTTCAGAGGCTCGAGCAATCAGCGCGTGATCGATATGAACGCTACGCGCGCCCGTGCTGAGCGCGAGGGCGTTGCGCTTTGTGATGCGGTTGAACTTTGGCGTGATGATCCGGTCTATTCGACCCATACTATGTAGCTTGTGGCCGATGCCGGAGGGCGTGGTACCATAGCGCGAACGCAAAATCGGAAAAGTGAGGCCCAGATGGTCGATCAGGAAAAAGTCGAGGCCGCCATTAAGCTGTTGCTTGAGGGCATAGGCGAGGACCCAACTCGGGAGGGCCTGCTGGAGACCCCGGCGCGCGTTGCCCGTATGTATGGCGAAATCGCCGGCGGTATGGACCAGAGTGCCGAGGAGCACCTGTCCAAAACGTTTGCCGTCGCTTCGAACGATTTGGTTATCGAGCGCGACATCACGTTCTACTCGCTGTGCGAACATCATCTGCTGCCGTTTTATGGCAAGGCTACCATTGGCTATATCCCCAACGGCCGTGTCGCAGGGCTCTCTAAGCTTGCTCGCACGGTTGAGGTTTATGCCCGCCGTCTGCAGCTGCAGGAGCAGCTGTGTGCGCAGGTTGCCGACGCCCTCATGGATTATCTCGCTCCCCAGGGAGCGATTGTGCTCATGGAAGCTGAGCATATGTGCATGACCATGCGCGGCGTGCAAAAGCCCGGCACCAAGACCGTGACGCTCGCTCGCCGCGGCGTCTTTGAGACCGACCCCGCGCTCGAAGAGCGTTTCTTTAGGATGCTGGGACGCTAACTATGAGAGTCGTCAACGACTTTACATCGAATACTGACGAGGGAACGCCGCGTCGCGGTTTTATGGCTTCGGGCCTGGCGCCTTTTGGCGTCATGCCTCGTATCGATTACATCTGTGCCAACGGCCTGTTCCGGCGCCACCTGGGCAACATTGCTCAGCTGGAATCGGGGCGCATCTTCTGCCGCCACGGTATCGACCATCTGCTCGATGTCGCTCGCATTATGTGGATTAAGAATCTCGAGGAAGATCTCGAGTTTGACCGCGAGATCATCTACGCCACGGCACTTCTTCACGATATCGGCAAAGATGAACAGTATGAATCGGGTATATCCCATGATGTTGCAAGCGAACGCGTCGCTGATGCAATTCTCGGCGGCATGCCTGATGACGTGGCGTTTGAGCCGGCCGATGCCGCAGCCATTAAGACGGCCATTCTGGGCCATCGAAAGCTGCGCGTGAACAGCCAACCGCTTGAGCGTTTGCTCTATGCAGCCGACAAAGCGTCGCGCGCCTGCTTTGCATGCCCCGCGCGCAATGCTTGCAACTGGAGCGATGATAAAAAGAACCTGTCGATTCGCGTGTAGTTAGTTTGCGCGGTCGGGGTTCTAAACGAAGGAGACGATCGCGATGAGCAACAAGAAACTGCCCGAGAATGCAACCAAGACTGAAGGCGCCGAGCTCGCCCGCCGTGGAAGGGGCGAAATATCCACCGCAACGGCGGTTCCCCACGTGAGCTATGACGATCTGCGCCATGCCGACCGTATTACTATCGACGGTCTCGAGGTCTTTGCCAACCACGGCGTGTATCCCGAAGAGAACGCGCTGGGCCAGAAGTTCATCGTGTCCTTGGTGCTCTATGCCGACCTGCGTGCAGCGGGGGAGCACGATAACCTGGACGCTTCGATTGACTACGGCTCGGTGTGCCACGATGTCGATGGCTATCTGCGCGAGCATACGTTTAAACTCATCGAGGCGGCAGCCGAGGGTGTGGCCCAGATGCTGCTGCGTCGTTACCCCTTGCTGCTTGGCGTGCGTGTTAAGCTCGATAAGCCTTGGGCGCCCGTCGGTCTTCCCCTGGCAAGCTGCGGCGTCGAGATCGAGCGCGTGCGCTAACCGGTTCTAATACGTCTCTATGGGTGGCTGCTTGAGCCGCTGCGACAGCGCTCTATTGTTGGGGCAGTACCTGTCGAGCAGGGCGTGAAACCGCTGATTGTGGCTTGGCTCGAGCAAGTGGACGAGCTCGTGGGCGACAACCATGTCGAGACACTCGATGGGATAAGCGGCAAGTTCGCGTGCGATGCGAATGGCTCCGGTCTTGGGCGTGCATGATCCCCAGCGCGTTTTCATGCTGCGCACGGAGACGCGGGAAACGGCGACACTCATTGTGATTTCGTATGCGTGCACGATGTCGCGTAGCGCTGCGGTGACCTCGGTCGTATAAAGCTGGCTGATGTGGGCTTGGAGCTCGTCGGACGTTAGGCCGTCGAGGATTACGCGCCGCTTGGCCTGTGGGCCTTCGTCCGATTCGTCGGTACCCATAAAGCTTGCGAAGGTGGCCTGCTTGGGCCGCGGCGCGGGTGATGCAAAGTTGTGATCGAGTGCATCCTGTACCGTGATGGGCTTGCCCCAAAGTGCAATGACGGACGAGGTGCTGAGCGGCTCTCGCGCCGTCGCCTGATGTTGCTCGCGCTTGGCAAGTCGGCTGACAATCCAGGTGCTGTTGCGCTTCACAAATGCCTCGATGCGCTCGCGGCTGGCGCCGAGCGGTGCGCTGGCGTGGACCTCACCGCTTGATGTGACGCGTAGGTTGAAGTTTTTGACGCGCTTTTTGGTAACGACGACGGAGATGGGCGTCCCATCCGGTCGGGATATGGAAATCGTAAATTGCTGCGTCAAAAGCGGTCCTTCAGATTGGGGACGGGCCGGCATGTCGAC
>USKL01000217.1 GCA_900555225.1 uncultured Collinsella sp. | reverse complement strand
CTGGTGAACAAGCTCGACAACCCCGATCGCGAAAACGACAGCATCTGGGAGTTCTATTCGCTCGGCATCGGCGAGCCCACGCCGCTCTCGGCCCTGCATGGCCACGGCACGGGCGACCTGCTCGACGATATCGTGGCCCTGCTTCCGGAGGAAGAGGACGAGGTCGCCGATGAGTTCCCCGACGCGCTGAACGTCGCCATCATCGGCCGCCCCAATGCCGGTAAGTCGTCGCTGTTCAACCGAATCCTGGGCGCCGATCGCTCCATCGTGTCCAACATCGCCGGCACCACGCGCGATGCCATCGACACGGTCGTCGAGCGCAACGGCAAACACTACCGCATGGTCGACACCGCGGGCATTCGCAAGAAGAGCACCGTGTACGAGAACATCGAGTACTACTCCATGGTCCGAGGCCTGCGCGCCATCGACCGCGCCGACGTGGCGCTGCTCGTCGTCGACGCCTCCGTGGGCGTTACCGAGCAGGACCAGAAGGTCATGGGTCTTGCCATCGAGCGCGGCTGCGCCATCGTGGTGCTGCTCAACAAGTGGGACCTGCTCGATGACGATCGCAAGCGCGAGGCCTGCATGGAGACCATAGACCGCCGTCTGGGCGTTATGGCTCCCTGGGCCCAGTACCTGCGCATCTCTGCCCTCACTGGCCGCAGCGTCGAGAAGATCTGGGCAATGGTAGACGCAGCCGAAAAGACGCGCTCGCAAAAGATCAGCACCTCGCGCCTCAACACGTTCCTCACCGACCTGCGCGAGTTCGGTCACACCGTGGTGGACGGCAAGCGCCGCCTGCGTATGCACTACGTGACCCAGACGGGCGTCAACCCGCCGACGTTTACGTTCTTCGTCAACCACAGCGACCTGGTCAACGACACCTACCAGCGCTACGTAGAGAACCGCATGCGTTCGACCTTCGACTTTGCCGGCACGCCCATTCGACTCTTCTTTAGGAAGAAGGAGCAAAAGGATGCATAATCCGATTCTGCTGACCGCCATCTGCGCCGTGGTCTCGTTCTTTATCGGAGCGATTCCGTTTGGCCTGATCCTGGGCCGCGTATTCAATCACACGGACATTCGTAAGGCGGGCTCCGGCAACATCGGCACCACCAACGCCCTGCGCGTGGCCGGCCCCAAGGTGGCCGCGCTCACGCTGCTGCTCGACTGCCTTAAGGGCGCCATCTGCGTCCTTATCGCGCGTCCGCTCATTGCCGACTTGGGCTATGGCTTCCCCGTGAGCATTATGGCCCCCGGTGCCGCCGGCGACTGGATGCTCGGCGTCATCTGCCTGGCAGCCGTGTGGGGCCATATCTTCTCGCCGTACCTCAACTTCCACGGCGGCAAGGGTATCGCAGTTGGTCTGGGTGTCATCCTCGCCTGGTACTGGCCTATTGGCCTGTCGCTGTTGGGCATGTTTATCGTAGCCGTCGCCATCACCAAGTTTGTATCGGTAGGCTCGCTTGCCGCTGCCATCGGTCTTCCCATCGCTGCTTGCGCGGTCTTTCCGTACAGCAGCCTGGGACTTAAGTTTTGCATGGCGATGATCGGCATCACCGTGGTGTGGGCCCATCGCTCGAATATCCAAAAGCTCATGGCCGGTAAGGAGTCCAAGCTCTCGTTTACCAAGCGCGTCACCGAGCCCGACGATAAGTAGGAGAGAGTCATGAATGTTGCGCTGATTGGCTCCGGCTCCTGGGGAACCGCCGTCGCCGGCCTCGCCGCCGCGCGAGCCGAGCGTGTGACCATGTGGGCCCACAGCGAGCAGACGGCCGCCGGCATCAATGGCGAGCACCGCAACCCCCGCTACCTTGTGGGCTACGAGCTGCCCTGCAGCGTCTTCGCCACGACGGAGCTGATGCAGGCACTCGACGGCGCCGAGGCCATCATCTTTGCCGTTCCTTCGACGCACCTTCGCAGCGTGTGCCACCAGGCCGCGCCCTTTATCGCCGCCGATACCCCGGTGCTCTGCCTCACCAAGGGCATTGAGCCCGAGTCCGGCCTGCTCATGAGCGAGGTCATCGCCAGCGAGATCGGCAACGAGGCACGTGTTGCAGCGCTCTCGGGCCCCAACCATGCCGAGGAGATCTGCCGCGGCGGACTTTCTGCCGCCGTCATCGCCAGCGAAGACCCGCAGATAGGGGGGACCTTTAAGGACCTGCTCCTGTCCACGGCCTTCCGCATCTACCTGTCGCAGGACATGACCGGCGTCGAGGTATGCGGCGCCATGAAAAATGTCATCGCGATCGTATGTGGCATCTCCGCCGGCACCGGTGCGGGCGACAACACGCTTGCCCTTATCATGACGCGCGGCCTGGCCGAGATCAGCCGTCTGGTGCACGCCCGCGGCGGTCAAGCTATGACCTGCATGGGACTCGCCGGCATGGGCGACCTCATTGCCACCTGCACCTCGGAGCACTCGCGCAACCGCACCTTTGGCTACGAGTTTGCCCACGGCGTGTCGCTCGACGAGTATCAGACGCGCACGCATATGGTGGTCGAGGGCGCCGTCGCGGCCCGCAGCGTCAGCGAGCTTGCCCGTTCACTGGGCGTAGACATTCCGCTCACCTTTGCCGTGGAGCAAACGCTCTACAACGGTGTTACTTTGGATAGGGCGCTCGAGATTCTTACCGATCGCGTCCCTTCTCAAGAGTTCTACGGACTCACCGATTAACGCAGAAAGGTTTCTACCATGGGTTCCATCAAAATCGCTCCGTCCGTCCTTTCGGCCGACATGGCCAACCTCAAGGGCGAGCTCGACAAGATCGCCGGTGCCGACTACGTACACTTCGACGTTATGGACGGTCACTTTACCGGCAACCTCACCTTTGGCGTCGACATCCTTAAGGCCGTCAAGCGCTCCACCGACGTGCCGGTCGATGCGCACCTGATGGTGTCGAACCCCGACGAGACCGTCGATTGGTACGCCGATGCCGGTGCCGATATGATCACCGTTCACTACGAGGCCTCCACGCACCTGCACCGCACGCTCACGCATCTGCAGCAGCGCGGCGTCAAGGCCGGTGTGGTGCTCAACCCCGCCACGCCCGTCTGCGTGCTCGAGAGCATCATCGACGTTGTCGACATGGTGCTGCTGATGAGTGTGAACCCCGGCTTTGGCGGCCAGAGCTTTATCCCGGGCACTATCGCCAAACTGCACGAGCTCAAGGCCATGTGCGAGCGCCACGGCGTGTCGCCCATGATCGAGGTCGACGGCGGCATTTCTTCCAAGAACATTGCCGAGGTCGTCAAGGCTGGTGCCAACGTTCTCGTGGCCGGC
>USKL01000216.1 GCA_900555225.1 uncultured Collinsella sp. | reverse complement strand
AGCTGCAGCGGGAGCTGGGGCTGGAAGTGAACCCGGATATTCCGCTGATCGCCATGGTGGGTCGTCTGACCAACCAGAAGGGTCTGGATCTGGTCAACGCCATCGTGCCCCAGGTCATGGACGGCAACACCCAGGTGGTGGTACTGGGCACCGGCGACAAGCAGTATGAGGACACCTTCCGCTATTACGAGGCCACCTACCACGGCACGTTCAGCGCCTGCATCCAGTACGACGAGGCCCGGGCCCACCGGATCTACGCCGGCGCCGACGCTTTGCTGGTGCCCTCCCGCTTCGAGCCCTGCGGCCTGACCCAGCTCAACGCCATGCACTACGGCACTCTGCCCATCGTGCGGGAAACCGGCGGCCTGAAGGACACCGTGCAGCCGTACAACGAGTTTTCCGGCGAGGGCACGGGCTTCTCGTTTACCAACTTTAACGGCGATGAGATGGGCGACGCCGTGTTCCGTGCGGCACGCCTGTTCTGGGACAACCGCGATGCCTGGAACAAGCTGGTTACGCAGGCCATGAGCCAGGACTTTAGCTGGACGCGCTCGGCCGACAAGTATCTGGACCTGTACTTCTTTATGCACCCGGAGATTGAGAGGCCGACGGCTGTTGTCGACGAGCCTGAGGCTGCAGCTGAGCCGGTGACCGTTGAGGAGCCCAAGGCCGAGGAGAAGCCGGATGAAGCTGAGCCCGCAAAGGCCGAGCCTGAGGTGAAGGCTGAGGTTGCTCCTGAGCCCGAGCCTGCTGCGAAGCCTGCGGCAAAGAAGACCACGACTCGCAAGACGACAGCTAAGAAGGCTACTGCGACCAAGGCGGCGGCAACCAAAACCACCGCTACCAAGACAACGACCACGCGCAAGCGCACGACCGCCGCTGCCAAGAAGGCCACAGAAGCCGAGGCTGCTCCCGAGGTAAAGGCCGAGGTCGCTGATGCCAAGCCGGCCGCCAAGGCTCCGGTAAAGACCGCTGCCAAGAAGACGACCACGACCAAGACCACGACCGCCAAGAAGGCCACGGCTACGAAGTCGACAACGACCAAGGCCGCTGCGACGAAGGCTGCTACGAAGACCACTACGAAGGCTGCCGCAAAGCCCGCCGTCAAGGTCGAGGAGGCGGGTGCCGAGCCCAAGGCCGAGGCAAAGCCGGCCGCCAAGACCACCACGCGCAAGCGCGCTACGACGACGGCCAAAAAGGCCACGACCAAGGCCGCTGCTCCCAAGGCAGAGGCTACGGCCGAGGACAAGCCCGCAGTAAAGGCCGAGCCGGCACCGAAGGCCGCTGAGGTCAAGACCGCTCCGAAGGCTACTGCAAAGACCGAGCCCGCCAAGGAGAGCCCGGTCTCCCCCGCCGCTCCGGCAGAGAAAAAGGCTCCGTCCAAGAAGACGTCCGTCCGCAAGGCCACGGCCACCCGCAAGCGCCGCTAGCCCACAGACGATCCAAAACCTCATCAAACCCTATGTAAGGGGCGCTCCAACCGTGCGCCCCTTCTCTGTTGATAGTTGGTAAAACGATTTTCTAGGACAACCGTTCGCCGATGGTAAACGGATGTTGTTTATACAGCCTGTGTACAACAGATATACTTACATCCTGTGCGTAAAGCCCATGGCCCGCAGGCCGTGATTCTATTGAACTGGACCGTACTATGAGATTGATACACAACAGCCGTCTGCCGCAGTTTCGCACTCCGTTTGGCGCTGTGACCACTGGAACTTCCGTTTCCCTCTCGGTGATTTTGGAGGATGCCGACCCCAACCAGGCAACGCTTACGCTGCGCACCTGGGTCGATGAGATCGGTGAGTCTCGGTATCCAATGACGCACGAAGGCGACGGCATCTTTACCGTCGAGTTGGAGTGCGCCGAGCCCTGTCTTATCTGGTACAGCTTTATCTGCAATATCGAGGGCCAGCCCGAGGTTCGCCTGGGCGCACCGCAGGGCCGCACCGGCGGCGAAGGCATAACCTACGATTACGCCGAGGTGCCGTCATTCCAGGTCACCGTCTACAAACACCGCGAAGTTCGACCCGAGTGGTACGAGCGCGGAATGGTCTACCAGATCTTCCCCGATCGCTATGCCCGCGACGAGCACTGGCGCGAGCGCACGCTGGCCGAGGTCGAAAAACCGCGCAACGGAATCCAGCGCCGGATGGTCGAGGACTGGAACGAGCCGCCCGTATACGAGCGCGCCGAGGACGGCTCCATCAAGACCTGGGACTTCTACGGCGGATCGCTCAAGGGTATCCAGGAAGACCTGCCTCGAATCGCCGAGCTGGGCTTTACAGCCATCTACCTCAACCCCATTTTTGAAGCCGCGAGCAACCACCGCTACGACACCGCCGATTACACCAAGATCGATCCGATTCTGGGCACCGAGCAGGACTTTACTGAGCTGTGCGAGGCAGCCGAGAAGCTGGGCATTTCCATCATTTTGGACGGTGTGTTCAACCACACGGGCGACGATTCGATCTACTTCAACCGCTACGGCAACTACCCCGGCGTGGGCGCGTGGCAGAGCAAGGATTCGCCGTGGCGCGATGCGTTTTATTTCCATGAGGACGGCTCGTACGACTGCTGGTGGGGCGTGGGCAATATGCCCGCCATCAATGAGAGCTCCGAGCTGGTACGCGAGCGGCTCCTGGGCAAGGACGGCGTGATTCGCAAATGGCTGCGCGCTGGCGCCCATGGCTGGCGTCTGGACGTGGCCGACGAGCTTTCCGACGACTTCTTGGCCGAGATCAAAAAGGCCGTACTTGCCGAAAAGCCTGACGCACTGTTGCTCGGCGAAGTCTGGGAAGACGCTTCCAACAAGATTAGCTACGGTCATCTGCGCCGCTACCTGCAGGGCTCCGAGCTTGACTCTGCTATGGATTACCCCTTCCGCGACATGGTCATTGGCTTTTTGATGGGCTACAAGAACGCCTATCAGGCTGCCGAGGATATCGAGACCCTGCGCGAGAACTACCCGCGCGAGGCATTATCCTGCGCGCTCAATCTGCTGTCGAGCCACGACCGCCCGCGCATTATCTCGGTGCTCGGCGGTGGCCCCGACGAGTCGCAGCTGCCCGAGAACGAGCGCAGCAAATGGCGCCTGGACGAGAACTCCATGGGCCTGGCCAAGAGCCGCTTTTGGCTGGCGACGCTCATGCAGATGACGTTCCCGGGCGTTCCCTCAATCTATTACGGTGACGAGTACGGCTTGGAGGGTCTCACCGATCCGGGCAATCGCCGCACCATGCCGACCAAGGAAAACCTGCACGACTTCGATACGTTCGCGATCGTCAAGAATGCCT
>USKL01000215.1 GCA_900555225.1 uncultured Collinsella sp. | reverse complement strand
ACATCGCTGGGGCGCCGCGCGCCGCGAGAACCCTGCGCCTAGATCTCGGCCTCCGCATGGTCTCGCTGCGCCTCGGGCAGCTCCCCGTAGAGCGGATGGTCTTCGAGCCTAAAGCGCTCGACCTGTTCGGGAGTGCGACCGCGCACAAAGAGCCACGAGCGATCGATCGGCGTCGCCATGAGCGTGCTGGGCAGCGCGTCGGCGCGGTCGGAAAACACCCGGGCACTCTCGGGATCCTGGAACGCCAGCACCAGATGCGTGTCGCAGTTGCCCATGATGGAGCGTGCGCGTGCCTCGCCATAGAGCGCATCGAGCTGGTTGGTCGACTGCAGCAGCAGCGTTGCCCAGATGTTGCGGCTTCGGATAATCGAGAGCACGTTGTCGATCTGGGGGATCTGCAGATTTGCGAAGTCATCGAGCATAAAGCGCACGGGCACGGGCAGGCTGCCGTCGGGCTGCCTATCGGCCTCACGAATGAGGCCCATAAACGCCTGCAAAATAAAGAGGCCGGTCAGCGGATCGAGATTGCGGTCAATATCGCTCACGGTTACAAACAGGGCGCAGGGGGTGTGTCCCATGGAAGCGAAGTCCGCCTGATGGCACTCACGATAGAGCTGTGCCGCACCGTCGAATCCCAGACACATGACCTTTTCGGCAAGGATGCCGACGATGCTCGCGTGCATGCGCTCGGCATTTTGCGTAATGGCGTAGCGCCGCCATAGCGAGAGGGCATAGCTTTGGGGGTCGGTCGTGATCAGGTCGTCAAACAATCGACCCGTGGCACCGTCCTGCAGGTGCTCGATCAGCTTGATGACCGAGCTGATCGTCTGCTCGTCGGCGGGTAGCTGTTCGGTGACGTAGGCGATAAGACACGACAGCAGGTTTGCCGCCGCATGATCCCAAAAAGGCTGGTTGTTGTCCTCGATGGGGCAGATGGCCTTTGCCACCGAGAGGATGTCCTGCTGGTTGGGCCTGCCGTCCGCCTTGCGGCGAATGTGCCTCAGGGGGTTGTAGCCGCAGCGCTCGATGCCGGGCGCAAGGGCCGGGACGGTGTTGAGGTCGGCGAAGTTGAGACATTGCACGCGGTAGCCGTGGGCTGCCAGCACGGGTCCCACTTCGCGACAGAGCGTGCCTTTGGTGTCGAGCACGATGTAGCTTGCGTTCATTTGCAGCAGGTTGGGCTTGAGGACGTTTCGGGTCTTGCCGGCTCCCGAGGGGCCGATCACAAGTGCGTTGTTGTTGAGTCCCGTTTGGCGGGTGTCGCAGGAAAGCGTTCGATCCTTGGCGAGGATGGTGGACGATGCGGACTCAGATGCGGCGAGGCGGCTGGTGAGGTTAGACATGGGCGACCTCCTTGGTGGTCGAGAGGATTTCGTGGGCAAAGCCGAGCTCGACGGCGCGCTCGGCCGAAAGGTAGGTGTCTTTTGCAGTGAGGGACTGGATGCGCTTGGGCGTGAGGCCGCTGCGGTCCGAGAGGATTTGCGTGAGGGTCTTGCGGGTCTGCATAAGACGCCGGCTGGTTTCCTGCAGCGCAAGTGCCGAGCCGCCTGCCCCCTGGGGGATCAGCGGGTCGTGAATCATGAGCTCTGCATGGGGCGCCATACGGCGATTGTCGCCGCCCATAAAGATCACGGCGCCCATGGACGCGGCGAATTCCAGGCAGACGGTGCGGATGGGGCACGATGCGAGGCGCATGGCGTCATAGATCGCAAGACCCGATCGCACGCTTCCGCCAGCGCTGGCGACAAATATGGTGATGGGACGGCTGGGGTCGGTGGCATCTAGCAGGCGGATCTGCTGGCATAGGTCGTGGGCCATCGGGGTTTCGATGTTTCCCATGACGGAGAGCTCGCGACGGGCGAGCATCTCATCGTAAATGCTGGTGAGCGTGATACCTCGGGCGGATTCACGCATGGTGAGGGGGCTGATGATGGGGGAATGATTGGTGTCCATGAGGACTCCTTTCTGTTGGTTGTGTTGTGGAATAGGATTGTTGCCCGCGGAGGGGCTGGCGGGCTACAGGGTTCGTCCAAGCCTGAGATCGAGCTCGGTTGTGGGACAGGCTGCCTGTTCGTGCGGCTCGCAAGCGCCGAGGGCTCCAAAGCGATGGAGCGTTGCGGCGGGCGTGGTGTAGGCGAGCCGCAGCTGATGCTCGACAGGGGCACATCCGTCATTTTTGTAATGAGCCGCGTAGTACTGCGCGATGCTGGCGTTCATCTCGTTGCCATTGCGATGGCGCTCAAACTGGCGTCTGCAGGTCTCGATGATCTTTGCTACCGACTTGGGTGCCGTCGCGGGAACAAGGGCGAGATAGCCCTCAAATAGCTCGTTGATGCTCAGGAGGCACAGCAGGTCGATCAGCGTCCTTATGGCCGCTCCCTCGGCGGAAAAGTGCGCGGTCATGCGGTTATATCGGTTGCGGTCGACGATGGCCGCATGGGGTCTTGGAGTTTTCTGCCCCGTGGTCCCGGGCTTTTGCCGCGCCTGTGTATTGAGCTCGACGTTGCAGCGCTTGAGGCCGTCCAACGGAAGGAACAGTGCGGTGCGCAGGGTGTTCCGCTTGCTTTCGAGTTCATGACGCTCGTCGGGTTCCCATTCGAGCTTGAGTTTCGTGTCGAGCGCCGTAAGCATATGGGCTAGGCAGCCTACGGTAAGGACGCACGAATCGTTGTCGCGTTTTGGGGCATAGGGGTCTGTCAGCTTGCGAATGTCGGGGTCGCCCATGATCTTTGTGCAGCGCTTCGGCAGTTGAGGGTGGTCGGCCAAGATCGTCGCGAGCGGTAGCGACGCGTAGTTCTTGATGGTCGCGGCGGCAAAGGCGGCGTCATATTCGTTTGCATATGCTCGCTCAATTCGGGCATCCAGAATGCTTTTCTTACCGCCGTCTTCAGCGCGGTGGTTTGTCATAGCTTCTCCAATCGGTTGATGTTCGTGCTGTTTGTTGATGTGTTGGTTGTCGTGAGTGATGTGCTTGCCGTGGGTGATGTGCTGACGTTGGGGTGCTATGCGGTTTTCAATGAGCCCGTGAGGCAGTTGCTGCAGGGGTGGGATGGAACGGCCCATGCAAGGCGGAAGGCATCGTGCTCAAAATCGAGACAGCAATGCCCTGGGTGCCTCACATGTGGCAGTTACCTCATTAAGTTGTCATTGCGTTTGGGGTTGTACTTTGCCGATCTTCCTTCTCTTACACGCTGAAAACTGAAACTGAATATGCTCGATCAAACGATGACCACCGGAGCGGTCATCTTTAAAGTACGTTCGTTTTGCCGATTTGACAAGAACTAATTTTGAAT
>USKL01000214.1 GCA_900555225.1 uncultured Collinsella sp. | reverse complement strand
GGAGAAGTGATGACGCCGTAGCCGGCGATGGCGCTCGGCAGTGCGCGCGAAAGCTCGACGACAAAGCCCACAACCTGCAACTTGGCGGTGAGGCCGCTAAAGCACAGCAGCACGGTCATCGCGCTCATAAAGATGCCGCAGATGCGACAGGCGATGGCGATGATGCTCATCGCCACGGCAGCGGCCTTACGAGAGTTCACGCGCGGTCTCCTCTTCGATCTGGGTGGAAAGCTCCAGCCATTCGTCCTCGAGCTTGGGCAGCTCTTGCTTAAGGCCGTTATATTCCCCCAGCGCGGCGTTGAACTTGTCCTGATCGGCATAAAGCTCTTCACTGGCCATCAATTCCATAAGCTCGTCATAGCGGGCGCGTTTTTTGTCGAGCTCCGTCTCGATCTTCTTGAGCTGGTTGCGCACGCCCTTGAGCTTTTTATTGAGCGCGGCGCGGGCTTGGGCCTCGGCGCGCTTTTGCTCCTTGGTCTTTTTGCCCTCGGCCGGCTTGGGTGCCGAGGCGGGGCTGCTGGCCTGGACGGCGTTGGCAGGCTTGGTGCTCTTGCTCGCCGCCGGCGCGCTCTCCCCTGCCGCCTCGGCGGCGGCGCGGGCAGCGAGGTCCTCGCGCTTGTAGAGGTAGTAGTCGTAGTCGCCGTCGTAGACCGTGACCTTGCCGTCGCGGATGTCGATGATGCGGTTGGCCACGGCGCGTACCAGGTGCTCGTCGTGGCTGATCAGCACGATGGTACCGGGGAAGTTTTGCAGGGCGTTCTCGAGCATGTCCACCGAGTCGATGTCCAGGTGGTTGGTGGGCTCGTCCAGGCACAGGAGCGCCTCGGGCGCCACGAGCATCTTGGCCAGCGCCAGACGGGCCTTCTCGCCGCCGGAGAGGACGCGGACCTGCTTTTCGATTGCGTCGTTGTCGCTAAATAGAAAGGCACCCAGCAGGCTGCGCTGCTGGGGCACGGTCCACTTGGGCGTAACGGTGTCGATCTCTTGCAGGACGGTGTTGGACTCGGTCATGCCCTCGAGTGCGTGCTGGGCGTAGTAGGCCACGCCCACGTTAGTGCCCAGGTCTCGGGTGCCGGTAGTGGGCGGCTCCAGACCAGCGAGGATCTTCATGAGGGTGGACTTACCGGCGCCGTTAGGGCCGACGAGCGCCACGTGCTCGCCGCGGTAGAGCTTGAGGTCGATGTCGCTGTAGATGTGCTTGTTGCCGTAAGACTTGGAAACGCCCTCCAAGCCCACGACCATGTCGCCCGAGCGCGGCGGGTCGGGGAACTTAAATTCGATGTGCTTGTGGCCCTCGGGCAGGATGACGAGTTCCTTTTTGATCTGCTCGATCTTGCGGATGCGCTCCTGCGCCTGGGCGGCCTTGGTGGGCTTGTAGCGGAACTTGTCGACGAAGACCTGCATGTGGGCGATGTCGCGTTCCTGGGCAGCGCGCTTGGCGCGCATCTGCTCAAGGTTGTCCTCGCGCTGCTTGAGGTAGCTGCTGTAGTTGCCGGTGTAGGTGGTTACGCGGCGGTTCTCGAGCGCGGCGACGTGGTCGACGCAGGCGTCCATGAAGGCGCGGTCGTGACTGACGATGAGGACGGCGCCGTCGTAGTTGGCGATAAAACCGCGCAGCCATTGGACACTTTCGAGGTCTAGGTGGTTGGTGGGCTCGTCAAGAAGCAGCAGGTCGGGGTGGCGCAGGAAGAGCTTAGCCAGCGCGATACGCATCTGCCAGCCGCCCGAGAACTCGGAGCACGGGCGCTCAAAGTCGGTAACCTTGAAACCCAGGCCGGACAGGATCTTGCGGGCGTTGCTCTCGAGCTCGTAGCCGCCCAGGTGCTCAAAGCGGTCCTGGACCTGGCCGTACTCGTTAAGGAGTGCAGCGACGTCCTTGCCCTGCTCGGAGAGCTCGGTGATCTGGGCCTGCAGCTCGTTGGCGCGCTCGCCCATGCGGCGGATTTCCTTTGCTGCGGCCATGACCTCGGCGAGGATCGTGGTGTCCTTTTGCTCCAGGTTGGTTTCCTGCTCGAGGTAGCCCACCTGGCAGTCCTTGGAGTACTGGACCTGGCCGGCGTCGGGGCTGTCGATGCCCATGATGATCTTGAGCATGGTGGTTTTGCCGGCGCCGTTGGGGCCTATAAGCCCGACCAGCTCGGACTCTCCGATTTCCATATTAAAATCATCCACGGCTTTCAGGCCGCCAAACTGGATGCCAAGGTGCTGGCATTTCAAAACGGGTCGTGCCATGGTTCAGGCCCCCTTTTCTGCTTTTGCTTTTACCGTGCCGCGGCCGGTCAGTTTTTCCAGCGCGCGGGTCAGGCTGAACTCCCACCGGCCAAAGATGCCGCCGGGACGGAACAGCATGACCAGCACCAGAACCACCGAGTAGGCCAGCATGCGGTAGGTAGAAAATTCACGCATCAGTTCCGGTAAAGCGCTCAGGAACGCTGCGCCGATGATGGAACCGGTCAGCGAACCGGTGCCGCCGATGATCACTTCGCTCAACAGCTCTGCGGAATAGTTAAAGTTGAAGTTGGTGGGGATCATTGCCGTCATGTAATGGGCATAAATACCGCCGCCGATGCCGGCAAAGAATGCGCTGATGGCAAAGGTCATGACCTTGTAATAGGTCACGTTGATGCCGGAAGCCGAAGCCGCGATGTAGTCCTCACGGATGGCCTGCACGGTGCGGCCATATTTGCTGCGGACGAACAGGTACATGATGGTAACGCAGACCACCATGATCCAGAATACCCGCGGGAAGGTGGACAGCTTGAGGATGCCGCTCATTGTTTTACCGCCGCCGGTGATGGAAAAGTTGCAGAAGCAGACGCGGATGATCTCGGCAAAAGCCATTGTGACGATGGCGAGGTAGTCGCCCCGCAGGCGCAGCGCCGGGATGCCGACGGCCACGCCCATGATGCCCGCAGCCAGGCCGCCGACCAGCAGCGCGATCAGGAACAGCCCCAGATCCGAAAGCCCTTTGCCTGCCAGCGCGCCGGATACAATGGCGGAGACATAAGCGCCGACCGAAACAAACCCCGCATGCCCCAAGGAGAACTCGCCCATAAAGCCAACTACCAGGTTCAGCGATGTGACCATGATGATGGTGTAGCAGGCGGTGGTGCAGATGCCCTGAATATAGGTGGTGGAGGTGCCGAACGCATTGGCGGCGAACAGCCCTGTCAACAGGGCAAACACCAGCGCCACGCCCACAGCGTTCAAAAGATAGGAGCCTTTTATTTTTTTACTCATTGCTCTGCTCCTTCCCTTACACTTTTTCGCCGGTGTTCTTGCCCAGGATACCGGCGGGCTTGACCAGCAGGATCACG